>NZ_DLJR01000045.1:0-63177 GCF_002484365.1 Empedobacter sp. UBA7611 | reverse complement strand
TAGTTTTCTGAACCCGCGAAACGGTTACAAATATTATACAATTGCTGGAGGAAAGAAGTATTGTGATAAATGTAAAAAAGAAAAATATACATTTAATATAGAAAATATTCCAAACCTGAAATCAAATCAGCTTGAAATTTTCAATATAGATACTTTATTTGAAAATCTTAAAAAATATCAATTTTCTTATGGATACTTTTATATCAACAATGTATATTATAAAAATTTAGGAATGCCAATTGAATGATTTAGTACTTTAATTCATCAACCATTTAAACCAAATCAATATGTACATATTAAAACATATATTAATTATCATAGCTACAATATTCATTTTTACAATACCAATAATATCTTTTATGAGCTATTCAACTTCAGATTGTAGTATTAGTAATTTTTGGTGTATTGGTGATTTTCTATATACTTACTTATTGACATCAGTTCTCATGATTAGGTTAGTTTATCCATTTTTAATTATTATTTTATTCTCAATTGCTTATAATTATCTTTTCAAAAAATATTTTCATAGAAAAAACAGAATCATCGTCTCAATATTTTATGCCTTAATACTTTTAGTACTCGGATTTAGTATAAATGTATTTATACTTGAGGAAAATGAATTCAAAAATTACACTACCATTGCGCTAATATTTATTCCTACACCTTTAATTATTGGATTTTTAATGGATAAAATAATGTATCTCACACACAAAGAACACTTTGAAGATCTGTCTAGAGAAAACTATAATTGATAGTAAATATTATTTTAATTCAAAAACCCATTTCTCCTTAAATTTACCAAAACATTCAAAATGAAAAAATCATCAATATTCTTGGGATTGATTGCTTTTGCTGGAGTTTTAAGCTCTTGTTCAACTCAAAAAACAGCAACAGAATCAACTCAAACCTCAACAGAAATGACAAAAGATTATGCTTTTCAATATTATGCTCAAGTTCCATTAACAACAGATATTTCGCATTTAACAAAAAACGAAAAAGAGATTTTACGTTTGATGTTCAAAACGGCTGATATTATGGACGATTTATTTTGGCAACAAGCTTATGGCGCTAAAATAGATTTGATGGACGAAACGAAAGGTGAAGCCAAAGAATATGCAAAAATAAACTATGGTCCTTGGGATAGATTGAATAACGAAGCGCCTTTTATAAACGGTATTGGAGCAAAACCTGCAGGTGCAACTTTCTATCCTATTGATATGACGAAAGAGGAATTTGAACAAGCGAATATCAAAGATGGCAAATCGCCCTACTCTATTATTCGTCGTAATCGCGAAGGAAAATTATATTCGATTCCGTATAACGAAAATTTCAAAAATCAATTATCAAAAGCTGCTGGATATTTGACAAAAGCTTCTGAATTAGCAGAAGATACTGGACTTAAAAATTATTTAAAATTACGTGCTGCAGCTTTGGTGAGCGATGATTTCTATGCAAGTGATTTGGCTTGGATGGATATGAAAAATGCAAATATTGACATGGTGGTTGGTCCGATTGAAAATTATGAAGATCAATTATTTGGATATAAAACTTCCTATTCTGCATATATTTTAGTAAAAGATATCGAATGGTCGAAAAAATTGGCAAAATTTGTTCAATATTTACCAGAATTACAGAAGAATTTACCTGTTTCTGCAAACTACAAAAAAGAAGTTCCTGGAACTGATTCGGATCTTAATGCCTATGATGTTGTGTATTATGCGGGAGATTGCAATGCGGCAGGAAAAACAATTGCGATTAATTTACCAAATGATGAAAAAGTTCAATTGGAAAAAGGAACACGTCGTTTGCAATTAAAAAATGCTATGAAAGCGAAGTTTGATAAAATTCTTGCGCCTATTGCAACTGCTTTGATTGATGAAAGCCAACAGAAAAACATCAAATTTGACGCATTCTTTTCTAATGTTATGTTTCACGAAGTGGCGCATGGTTTAGGAATCAAAAATACGGTGAATGGAAAAGGTTCAGTTCGTGATGCTTTAAAAGAAGCTAATTCAGCTTTAGAAGAAGGAAAAGCTGATATTCTTGGTTTGTATATGGTCAATCAATTATTGAAAAAAGGTGAATTGACAGGAACACAAGAAGATTATTTTGTGACTTTCTTGGCTGGAATTTTACGTTCAGTTCGTTTTGGAGCGAGTTCTGCTCACGGACAAGCGAATATGATTGCGTTCAACTATTTTGCTGAAAATGGTGCTTTCGAAAAAACTCCAAATGGTCGTTACAAAGTAAATGTTGCTAAAATGGAAAAAGCAATGAATGGTTTATCAGAATTAATTTTGACACTTCAAGGAAATGGAGATTATGATGGTGTAAAAAAATTATATACTGACAAAGGAACTATTCATGCAGATTTACAAAAAGATTTAGATGTCTTGAAAACCAAAAATATTCCAGTTGATGTTGTTTTCGAACAAGGTCCTAAAATGTTGGGGTTGTAAAAAAAAATGATATTAAACAAAAAAGCGAACCAATTGGTTCGTTTTTTTGTTTATCATCTATTTTATTTTTCTATTTTTATAAAAAACTAAATTAACATTATGAAAAAATTAATAGCTATTTTGGGTTTATTTGCAATTATTTCGTGCAACGAAGACGAAATTATTATTCCCTTAGAAAATTCACCAACTATTAATGGAATTTACACATATACTGATACTAGTCCTTTTACAGATTACAAATATTATAAAGGGCCAGACGGAGAAAACCATCCCTCAGAGGCATTAAATTTTCTAAAAACACATTGGCCAACGTATGATGAGACCCCATACAAAAGTATTGAATTGAAAAAAGATTCTGTAATTATTACAAGTATTGACGATGAAGTTGAACGACTAAAAAGTGCATATAAAAACGATTTATTAATTGTAAATTATGATACATTAGAATTTGTTTTCGGTAAAGTTGATAAAAAAACTAACACATTCCATGTCTATAGAAATTACTTTGCATTTAATATTATTTCTAAAACGAATGGTTCTTCAGCTAATGTAGAAGGTGATTTTTTTGGATTGTGGTCTGATGCAGATTTTTTTCCAAGTCTTGTTAATTCACCAAAAGATTTTACTCATAAAGATGAATTTTTATTTTGGGGAAATATATCTCATAATTTTAAGAAAAAATAAAGAATTTAATATATTAAAAAAGGTGAATATCATTTAATTAAAATAATATTCACCTTTTTATATTATCACTTCTCCAAAAAAGTTTCAAACGCTTTTTCGAATTCTTCTAATGTGATTAAATGTGTCATTTCAGCATCGAAAACTTGTTCGATGTTTCCGTTTTGTTTTTGAAGATTTTCTACAAATTCAATCTGAAATTTTGGTTCGATCACATCATCTTTTAAACCTGTAAAAATTAAATTTGATTTTGTTGGAACTCCTTTTAATAATTGTTCTGGCAAAAATGGTTTTAAACGTTCTACTGCAATTACAGCAGGATTAAACATCAAAACAGGAACATTTAACAATAATCCCAAATAATAACTTATCATTCCGCCCAAACTTGTTCCTGCAATAAATTCGATTGGTTCTTTTGTAAAATGCTCTACCAAATCTTGAATCAAAGTTGGTGCATTATCGTAATCAATTGTTGGTGCGTAACATTCTCCCAAAGAGTCTAAATATTCTCTCTTTTCATCTGTTACAAAACCTTGGTAGCCGTGTAAGTATGCAAATTTCATTTGTTTAAAATTTTAATAATTTGATACTGAAAACAAGTTCAGTAGTTGATGTAAAAATACTAAAAAAAGTATTTCTAAATTAATTAGTAAGGGTTTTAAACGTCTATTTTGAATGAAGTAAATTAAAATATTAACGTTTATATTTTTTTAGAATATCAGGATTTTTATACCCCAAATTAATAAGAATATATTTCTTAGGGACATCTATATGCTCTAAAACGATGGTGTCTTTTGAGTTATAAATAATTTTATGTTCCCAATTATTAAAAATAAATAAATTATTATCTTTATTATATGACCATTTATTTGTTTTTTTTATATCATTTATAACATCTTTAAATTCAGATAATTTATTAGAAGAATAATCATAATGCATAAATTTATATTGTCCGTTATTTAAAAATTTATAGCCATAATTAATATTTTTAAAATAATTATTAATACTGTCATATTCAAATATATACCAAAAACAATTGGAATCAGTTATTTTATTTTCAAATTCATTTTTATCACAACTGATTAAAGATAAATTAATCAAAATTGTAAGAAGTATCAAAATTCTATTATTTATTGCTTTATAATATTTTATCATTTTCTATTAAAATTGAATCATATAAATATAACAAAAAACCCTTTCAGAAAATTTCAGAAAGGGTTAAAGTTATATAAAAAAATCTTTTTAGTTTACTGATTCAGTTTCCTCTACAGATTCTTCTTTTTGAGTATTTGGTAATTCTCCTTTGAACAAGAACGAAATAATTTCTTTATTCACTGTATCCAACATTCTTTGGAAGATATGGAAAGATTCTTGTTTGTAAACAACCAACGGATCTTTTTGCTCGTAAACCGCATTTTGAGACGTTTTACGTAAGTCATCAACATCACGTAAGTGCTCTTTCCAGTTATCATCAATCAAACTTAAAACAACAGATTTTTCGAAATCTTTGATTAAAGTTTTACCTTGAGATTCGTATGCTTCTTTCAAATCACAAACAACTGTCATTTGACGAATTCCGTCTGTAAATGGCACTTGAATACGAGAGAACATATGTCCTTGATTTTCGAAAACATTAGAAATTACAGGGAAAGCTGTTTCTGCAACATATTTCATACGTGCTTTGTAATCTTCAATTGCTGCGTCGTATGTAATATTTGTTAAATCTTTGATTGATTTAGATCTAAATTCATCTTCTGTAACAGGAGTTCCCATTGTAAAGAATTTAATTAAATCTAATTCATATTGACCAAAATCTTCGAAATCTTTGTTAGATTTTACAACAGAAGCTGCAACATCATAAATCATGTTTGCAATATCAACTTCCAAGCGATCTCCGAATAATGCATTGTGACGACGTTTGTAAATTACTTCACGTTGTTTATTCATTACATCATCATACTCTAACAAACGTTTACGAATACCGAAGTTATTTTCTTCTACTTTTTTCTGTGCACGCTCGATAGATTTTGTAATCATAGAATGTTCAATCACATCACCATCTTTGTGTCCCATACGGTCCATTAATTTTGCAATTCTTTCTGAACCGAATAAACGCATTAATGAATCTTCTAATGAAACGAAGAATTGAGATGATCCTGGATCTCCTTGACGACCAGCACGACCACGTAACTGACGGTCTACACGACGAGAATCGTGACGTTCAGTACCAATAATTGCTAAACCTCCAGATTCTTTTACTTCTTTCGTTAATTTAATATCGGTACCACGACCAGCCATATTCGTTGCAATTGTTACAGCTCCTGGTTTACCAGCTTCTGTTACAATATCAGCCTCGCTTTTGTGTAATTTTGCATTTAAAACATTGTGATTAATTCCACGTAATTTTAATGCTTTTGATAATAACTCAGAAATCTCAACATTAGTTGTACCAACTAAAACTGGACGTTTGTCATCTTGAGATAAACGAACAATTTCCTCGATTACTGCTTTATATTTTTCACGATTTGTTTTGAAAACAATATCGTTTTTATCGTTACGTAAAATTGGGCGGTTTGTTGGAATAGAAACAACATCTAATTTGTAAATTTCCCAGAACTCACCTGCCTCAGTTTCCGCTGTACCAGTCATACCTCCTAACTTATTGTACATACGGAAATAGTTTTGTAATGTAATTGTCGCAAACGTTTGTGTAGCTGCTTCAATTTTTACATTCTCTTTCGCTTCAATTGCTTGGTGCAATCCATCCGAATAACGACGACCATCCATAATACGACCTGTCGATTCGTCAACGATTTTTACTTCACCTTCAACCACAACATACTCGATATCTTTTTCGAATAATGTATATGCTTTTAACAATTGGCTTAAAGTATGGATACGCTCAGATTTGATTGAGAAATCACGGAAAAATTCTTCTTTCATTTGAAGAATTTCTTCTTTAGTTTTTCCTGAATTTTCAATTGCTCCAATATTTGTCGAAACATCTGGTAAAATGAAGAAATTTTCATCTTCCATTCCTTTAGACAAATACTCGATTCCTTTATCTGTTAAATCTGATTGATTTTGTTTTTCATCAATAACAAAGTATAAATGCTCGTCAACTTTTGGCATTTCACGGTTATTATCCTGAATAAAATGCGCTTCTGTTTTTTGTAATTGAGCACGAATACCATCTTGAGATAAGAATTTGATTAATGGTTTGTATTTTGGTAAACCACGGTAAACTTGGTATAATTTGAAACCACCTTCTTTTAAATCTCCTTGTTTGAATAATGTTTTTGCTTCGTTTAATGTTTTTCCTAACATCTCACGTTGCATTTGATATAAACGATCAATTTTTGGTCTTAATACATCAAATTCGTGACGATCTCCTTGTGGAACTGGACCAGAAATAATCAATGGTGTACGAGCATCATCAATTAAAACTGAATCGACCTCATCGACAATCGCAAAATTTAATTCACGTTGTACCAAAGCATCTGGTGTATTTGCCATATTGTCACGTAAATAGTCGAAACCAAATTCGTTATTTGTTCCATAAACAATATCAGATGCATACGCATCGCGACGACCTGGAGAGTTTGGTTGGTGATTATCGATACAATCTACTGATAAACCATGAAAAGAGAAAATTGGACGCATCCACGCCATATCACGTTTTGCCAAGTAATCATTCACCGTTACTAAGTGAACTCCACGACCAGTTAGTGCATTTAAGTAAATTGGTAAAGTTGCAACCAACGTTTTACCTTCCCCTGTTTGCATCTCCGCAATACGACCTAAGTGTAAAGCGGTACCTCCAATAAACTGAACATCGTAATGAGACATATCCCATGTTACTTGACGACCTGCTGCATCCCAAGAGTTTTTCCAGATTGCAGTATTATCATCTTTAAGAGAAACGAAATCGTGTCCACGATTTACCAAAACTTTATCAAACTCAGAAGCTGTAACTTCTAACGTTTCGTTTTCAGTAAAACGTTTCCCTGTTTCGCGCATTACAGCAAAAGCTTCTGGTAAGATTTCTAATAAAATCTTCTCTTCTACTTCGTATGCTTCTTTATTGATTTTGTCGATTTTAGCGTATAAATCTTCTTTTACACCAAAATCTTCTGTTTCCTCAACTTGTTTTTTTAACTCTTCAATTTGAGTTTTAAGATCTTTTGTAGCTTCAACTAATTGAGCTTTAAATCCATCTGTTTTTCCTCTTAATTCATCAATTGTTAATGAACTAAGCTTTTGACCAGCTTCATTCGCTAAGTCAACATATTTTCGTAATTCTTTTACATCTTTGGCATTCTTATCACCTAAGAAACCTTGTAAAATTTTGTTTAAAATATTCATATTTTTCTGCGTTCTTCGTCAAAATTAGCCACAATATATTTGAGACTAATTAAGATGCAAATATACGTTAACTATGTTAGTTATAGATTATAGAATCGAAAAAAGCCCCAATTTGGGCTTTTTTATTTTTAATATTCGTCCTCGTTCCAAAGGAAATCGTCGTCCGTTGGATAGTCAGCCCAAATTTCTTCAATGCTTTCGTAAGAATCTCCTTCATCCTCAATTGATTGTAAGTTTTCTACAACTTCCAAAGGTGCACCAGTACGAATTGCGTAATCAATTAATTCATCTTTTGTTGCTGGCCAAGGTGCATCACTTAAATAAGATGCCAATTCTAAAGTCCAATACATAGTTTTATTTTTTTATTATTAGTAGAGACAATTAAACTCTAATTTATTCGATTTTTACGTTTTTTTGCAAATCAAATAATCTGCCAAAGTCAAACTGTCAGTCTTTATGTTAAAATTAAATTTTTTCTTCTTTTAGATTTAATTATTTTTATCCCTAAATATAGAAAAATGGACACGAATATAACAAAATTATTTGCAATAAAATACCCAATTATTCAAGGAGGTATGATTTGGAATAGCGGTTGGCGATTAGCGTCGGCTGTTAGTAATGCTGGAGGACTAGGTTTAATAGGTGCTGGAAGCATGTATCCTGACGTTTTACGAGAACATATAAAGAAGTGTAAAACTGCTACAAATCATCCTTTTGGCGTTAATGTTCCAATGCTTTATCCAAATATTGAAGAAATTATGCAGATTATTGTGGAGGAAGATGTAAAAGTTGTTTTTACTTCTGCTGGAAATCCAAAAACGTGGACAGAAACTTTAAAAAAAGAAGGAATAACTGTTGCGCATGTTGTCAGTAGTGCCAAATTTGCACAAAAATCGCAAGATGCAGGTGTCGATGCTGTCGTGGCAGAAGGTTTTGAAGCTGGCGGACATAATGGCAGAGAAGAAACGACTACACTTTGTCTTATTCCGAATGTGAAACGTCAAATCGATATTCCATTAATTGCTGCTGGAGGAATTGGAACAGGTTCTCAAATTTTGGCAGCATTTGCGTTAGGTGCAGATGGAGTACAAATTGGTTCTCGTTTTGCCGCAACGCAAGAATCGTCTGCTAATCGAGCTTTCAAAGATGTAATTGTAAATGCACAAGAAGGTGACACGCAACTTACATTGAAAGAATTAGCGCCTGTTCGATTGATTAAAAACGAATTTTATACTCAAGTTCAAGAAAAATATCAACAAGGTACAACCACAGAAGAATTGAAAGAGCTTTTGGGTAAAGGTCGTTCTAAGAAAGGAATGTTTGAAGGTGATTTGGTAAATGGAGAATTAGAAATTGGTCAAGTTTCGTCATTAATCGATTCTATTCCGACAGTTGCAGAAGTTTTTGACGACTTATTAGTAGATTATAAAGTTGCAAAAGATAAATTAATTCGATTATAATCATCACAATTTCATATTTTTACAAGGATGCTTTTGCATCCTTTTTTAATTAATATAAATGATGAAACAACTTTTAAATATTTTATTTTTCTCTTTTTCGATTGTTAGTTTTAGTCAACAATCTAATCAAGAAAAGTCAGAAAATGGAGCGACCATAAAATGGCAGAAATATGAAATTAACAACAATAAATGGGGCGAACACAAAATAAAAAAAGGTGTTTATTCGCAAACAATTTTCACAACTGACACAGCTGCTGGTTGGAAATGGCAAACACCTGGCAAGAAATATGGCGTGGTGGGTTATCCTGAAATTTGGTTTGGAGAAAGTGCTTGGTTTAATTTAGCTGACATCAAAACTGATAATTATTTCAAGAATATAAATGAGGTAAAAACATTTGAAGTTGAGTATAAAACGAAGTTAGAGGTTAATGACAAAAAATATAATTTAGCTTTTGATTTTTGGTTACACAATTCGCCAAAAGTCGCTCTACAAACCATCGGAATTGAAGTGATGATTTGCGAAGATTATAATAAATTCAAGCCATTTGGTAAAAAAGTTGGAAATATTTTTACAACATTTGGACAATATGATATTTACAGAGGTCATATCATCAAAAAAGATTTGAATACAAGCTGGGATTATATTGCTTTTGTGCGAAAAGAAAAACGAACTTCGGGAAAAGTAAATGTGATGGAGTTGATAAATGAGATGAATAAACGAAATTATATTAGGCAAAACGTCTATTTATCTTCGTTTGAATTCGGAACTGAAATTCTAAATTCTACGGGAAATATTTTGGTTGAACAATATGAATTAAAAATAGAATAAAAAAAGCTGTCAAAATTTGACAGCATTTCATTTATAATCTTCCTTGTTCTTTTAATTTCCAATAACGCATTAGTCCATTAACAGACATCCAGCATGGATTGGCATATTCATACAACTGAATTTGATCTTCTGTCAAACCTAAATCTTTATAGTTTTTTGTGACATAATCGACAAAAACAGGCACAATTTCTTCTGTCGGAATTTGATCATCATACATCGGTTTGATATAATTAGACCAATCATCCAACGATTTTTCTAATTGATCAAAATGATTTTCTAAATCTTCGTGATAGCCATAATGCGTCGGATAAATTCCTTTTGCATTAATTTTTCTCAATTTAGCAATCGATTCTTTCCACAATTCGATATTAATATCTGGTGGCGGACAAGGCGGTACAACAGGCCCGTTTTCGATCTTCACTCCTGCTACATCTCCTGTAAAAATAACATCATCCAACACATAAGCATTGTGATGAACAGCGTGTCCAGGCGTATAAACAGTCTGAAAAACCGCATCACCAAACTCCACACTTTGTCCATCTGCCAAACCAACCAAATATTCTTCATCAATCGGTTTCATTTCTCCCCATAAACGATCCATATCATCGCCATAAATCATTTTTGCAGATTCCCACAATTTTTCAGGATTCTTTAGATGAGGTAAACCAATTGGATTCAAGAAAATTGTTGCACCTTGTTCAGTAAATTTCCATGCAGCACCCGCATGATCAAAATGAATATGTGTAATTAAGATATTTTCGATATCGATTACTCGCCAACCTAACGCTTCAATTCCCGCTTTCAAATTTTCAAAAGTTGAATATGGCCCTGGATCAACCAAGATTGGTCCTTGTTCAGTTTCGATTAAATAAGATGCGATTGCTTCGTTTTCATTCTGAAAATTAAGATCGATTGTATGTATTTTTGGCATGTTATAATATTTCTTCTATGGTATAATTGATTCCATTAAATTCTAATTTATCTCCAGCTCGTTTTCCAACTAAAGCATCAAAAATAGGCGCTTGTGTACTAATTCCAACAAACTTTTTATTTTCCCATTCAAAATCTTTGAAAGATAAACCAATTACAAAATTCACTTTATCTGTAAACACAACATTTCCTTCTGTAATTTCGTCAACCAATTCAGGTTTTAACGCTTTAAAATTTTCTAAATCTTCAGTTGCTTGATTGATACGAACTCGTAAACTTCTCGCTGCATCTGTCGACTGACTTTGTTGTGCAAAATCATCTAACTCTAAACTTGATTCTTCGTCTAAATCTGCTCCTTCAGCATAAATTCGTTCAGATTCTTTTAACGCATCAATTTCATTTTGTTTCAATTGAATTAAATGTTGAATAACATCTTTTCTAATATGTTTTTTATTCATTTTTGTAGTTTTATGTTAGTATAAACTTACAAAAAATAAAAAACTCCTAAAAGTATTTTCAGGAGTTTTATCGTTTAATTAAGATATTCGGTAATGTAATCTTCTAATTCATATTTTGTCATGGCTTGATCATGGAAAACCTTTTTCTCTCCTTTATTGTAAATGATTGTCACAGGAATATTTCCTGCCCATTTCGGATCAAATGACGGAATCCATTCATTCATTCGTTTGGTATCATCCAACAAAACAACTTCTGCATTTATCTTATTGTCAACCATAAATTTCTTTACTTTATCGATAATTTTTGGTCGATCCAACGAAACCAACAACATCTTGAAATTTGGATTGTCTTTGTATTTTTCATTAATTTCCATAAACGCAGGAATCTCCTCTACACAAGGTGCGCACCACGTTGCCCAAAAGTTAACCACCACAATTTGATCTTTATAATTTGCTATTTTTTCGTGCAAAGCTTCATATTTTACAGTTTCTACAGATTGTGCATTTACAGTAGAAAAAGCCAAAATTCCCATTAAACCAAGGAAAGAAAATAGTTTCATATTTACTTTTTAAAAATATTTGTTCAAATGTAATAGAACAAGAATCAATCCAAGCTATTTTTCTCGAAATTTTGTTGAATAGAATATTAAACCGATTTTTGTAAAAAAATAATCAATTTGTTTTCAAAAGAAGATGCTTATCGCATAAAAAAGGATTTTTGGATTTCGTATGGAACGTATATGAAATTGCAGATGAATGCCGAAGGAACGCGTATTAATTGGATAAATTACAAAACGGATATAAAAGGTGTTTATTTTAGAACGGATGTCGAACGCAAGTTTGCAGAGGTTTCGATTGAAATTTCGCATCCAGATCCGTCAGTTCAACTGATGATCTATGAACAGTTTGAGGAATATGAAAATGTTTTGGAAAATTATCTTGGCGAAAAATGGATTTGGACAAAAGAAGATTATGACGAAGACGGAAAAATGATTTCGACAATAAAAATACGTTTAGAAAACATTAGTATTTTTAGAGAAACCGATTGGCCGCAAATTATTCCGTTCCTAAAAGATCGAATGATTAATTTGGATGAATTTTGGTGCGATCACAAAGATAGTTTTGAGATTTTTAAAGAATTATAAAGCAAAAGAAGCTCAATATTGAGCTTCTTTTTTATTTCATTTTAAGCAATTTCGCACGTAAAATTCTCGATTTCTAACAATTCATTCGTTTCTTCCAAAACTTCGTTTCGTTGTTCTTGAGACAAGTTCAATGAATCTAAAAACTTATTATTTTGTTGTAAATCTTTCACCAAAATACATTCTTTTGACAAAAGAACTTTTTCTTGCTCTGGCGTCAAAGTCGTTAAACATGTAATTGGATACAAAGCCGCATTATCAACCAAATATTTGATACTATTTGTTTCAGGATAATCCCAAGAAATCAATCCAATTCCATAATAATTTGCAAAGTCTATACAATCTTTTGTCAAATGAGCATTAGTTATCAAAATTCCTCTTGTTAATTTTGATTCTCGACCAAAAAAAGAATAGGTATTTTCTTGAACATCTTTTATTCTTGATAAAAAATACATCGGTGTAGTAACCGAAATTTTAGCTGCTTGATCATTTCGGAATTTACATTCACAGAACCATAACTTTTCATCTCTCATTGCTACAACATCAATTTCATGTCTTACAGCACTTCCTTGTACAATTTGTGAATGAATCGACTGAAATCCTGCTGCATCCATCACTCGAGTAACCCATTTTTCGAAATAATATCCTTCTGGTCCCAAATCTCTCAAAGCTCGTTTTAGGCTATAACGCGCTGCATACGAATTTCTATAATTTTTGAGATGAGCAAAAGCAATGCGATACAATTCTCTGGTCGGAATTCCATCGTAAAGATCTTTCGAAACTAATTCGAAAACTTCTTCAACTTCCTCTTTTTTTGCACCAGATTTCGTTAACGAACGTTTTAAAGCTTTTGGATCATATGGGATTAACTCGCCCGAGTTTTTCTTTACTAACATATTTTAAGGTTGAATTTTATTCTTAACGAATTTAAATAATTCTGATTAAAATACCTCAAAAGTTTAAATTCTAAATAAAGGTTATCTTTGCAAAGCTTTAAAATCAACATATGAAATTAGAAACATTTTTACAAGAAAGAAGTGGCAACCAATGTGAGTTGACAGGATTTACAGAAGATTTAGCTATTTATGAAGTGAATCCTGATGCAAGTAGTAATCCAGACAGAAATGTCTATATAACTCAAAAATGTATTAATCAGATTGAAAAAAGAGAAGAATTGGATGCATCTTTTTGGGAATCATTCTTACTTTCTTCTATGTGGAGTGAGGTTCCTTCTGTACAAGTGCTTTCTTGGAGAATATTGAATCGCTTTAGAAACGAGTCTTGGGCTGCTGATGCTTTAGACATGATGTATTTAGATGACGAAAATATGGAGTGGGCAAAAGCTTCTGGAGATCATGAAGGAGATGGGAGTGTTGATTTGCACAAAGATAGCAACGGGAATATTTTGGTGAATGGAGATACGGTGACATTGATTAAAGATTTGGATGTAAAAGGTTCTTCTATCAATGCAAAAATTGGAACTGCTGTTCGAAACATTCGTTTAGTTCATGATAATACCGAACAAATTGAAGGAAAAGTTGACGGACAATTAATCGTTATTTTAACGAAATTCGTGAAGAAACAAGCATAAAAAAATCCACTCAGTTGAGTGGATTTTTTGTTTTTATCTAAAATTTACTTTTCTATTTCTTTCAAGTTCTCCATTTTCTTTGTTGCAAGAAAACCTTTGATATCTTCGAAATGTTCTTTGACACGTTTATTTCCAAATTCGAAAACTTTCTCTGCCAATCCATCTAGGAAATCACGATCGTGAGAAACTAAAATTACTGTTCCTTCAAATTCTTTCAACGCATCTTTGATAATATCCTTTGTTTTCATATCCAAGTGATTTGTTGGCTCATCTAAAATCAAGACATTATAAGGTTCTAACAACAATTTTACCATTGCCAAACGTGTTTTTTCTCCTCCAGAAAGCACTTTTACTTTCTTATCGATATCATCACCTTTGAACATGAATGCACCCAAAATATTTTTAATTTGTGTTCTGATATCACCTTCTGCAATGCGATCTACAGTTTTGAAAATAGTTAAATCTTCATCTAATAAAGCAGCTTGATTTTGAGCAAAATATCCGATTTGTGCATTATGACCAATTTCTAATTTTCCTTCAAAATCAATTTCATTCATAATCGCTTTAATCATTGTTGATTTTCCTTCACCATTTTTCCCAACCAACGCCACTTTTTGTCCTCGTTCGATGACCATATTTGCATCCTTAAACACAATATGATCACCATACGATTTATCTAAATTTTCGACTACAACAGGATATTGCCCAGAACGTGCAGCCGCAGGAAATTTCAATTTCAAAGCTGAAGTATCAACCTCATCAACCTCAATAATATCTAACTTTTCTAACATACGAACTCGTGATTGCACTTGTTCTGTTTTAGAAAAAGTCCCGCGAAAACGTTCGATAAATAATTTATTTTCGGCTATGAATTTTTGTTGCTCATCATAAGCTTTTTGCTGATGAATTCTACGATCTTGACGCAACACTAAATAGTCAGAATATTTGGCTTTGTAATCATAAATTCGTCCCATTGTAACTTCAATAGTGCGATTTGTAATATTATCGACAAACGTGCGGTCGTGCGAAATCACCATAACAGCTTTGGCTTGATTTTTCAAGAAATCCTCTAACCATTGAATTGATTCGATATCCAAGTGGTTTGTAGGCTCATCTAATAAAATCAAATCAGGTTTACGCAAAAGAATTTTAGCCAATTCGATTCGCATACGCCAACCTCCCGAAAACTCAGAAGTTGATCGATCCAAATCTTCTTGCGCAAATCCCATTCCTTTCAAAACCTTTTCCACTTCGGCTTCGTAATTTACTTCTTCTATCGAATAAAATTTTTCACTGACTTCCGAAACGCGTTCGATTAGCTTCATATAATCATCACTTTCGTAATCAGTTCGTACAGTTAATTGCTCATTTAATTCATCAATTTCATTCTTCATTGATAAATATTCAGCAAAAGCTTTTGACGTTTCTTCGCGAACAGAACAATTATCTTCGGTTAACAAATGTTGCGGCAAATATGCAATTACCGCATCTTTTGGTGCTGAAATATTTCCCAAAGAAGGTTTATTGATTCCTGCAACAATCTTAAGTAAAGTAGATTTTCCTGCACCATTTTTACCCATTAAGGCAATTTTGTCATTTTCATTTATCACAAAACTAACTCCACTAAACAACGTTGAAGAACCGAATTGAACGGCAATATCATTAACTGTAATCATAAATTTTATCGAATAATTGCNNATCTCGAGCTTTTATATATTGTAAAGAATTTCTTAAACCGTTAAATCTTCGCCAATTTCTAATAAAATCAATTGAATATGACGCGAAAAGAAAATAGATTTCGCTTCTGCTTTATCAATTTTAATTGGTGGAAAAGTATCATAATGATAACCCAAAACCTTAGTTGCTTGCACATATTCTGCCGCAATAGAAGCACTTTTTGCCCCCATCGTAAAATTATCTCCGATTGGTAAAATTGCTAAATCAAGTTGTCCAATTGTATCCGGAATCAACTTCATTTCGTATGTCAAAGCTGTATCACCAGCGATGTAAACTCGCTTTCCTTCACTTTCGATAATGTAACCATTTGGATCTCCTCCATATGTTCCATCAGCAAATGAACTCGAATGAAATGCAATTGTAGATTGAATCGAACCAAAATCAAAACTAAATTTACCACCTGTATTCATTCCGTGTGCTTTTAAACCTCTTTCCGAATAATAAGAAGCAATTTCTGCATTCGAAATAATCAAAGCTCCTGTACGTTTTGCCAATTCTTCCACATCATACACATGATCTTGATGCGCATGCGTAATAACAATATAATCCGCTTTTAAACTTTCGAAATCGATATTCTTTGCTAATTCATTTGGTGTAATAAATGGATCAACAATAATGTGTTTACCGTTTGCTTCAATCGCAAGCGAGGCATGTCCTAAATATTGAATTTTCATTATATATTTTTTTGTGATTAACGAATTAAAGTATCAATAAAATCGAAACCGATTAAACTATATCCTAATAATACAGCGAAAAATAAAGCTAACATTGCTACTTGTTTCAAGAATGGATCGAAATCTTTAGGATCTTTTACTGCAAAAATTTGACGACGAATGGCGTTCGCAAAAAAGATTAAAATTAAAAATACAAAACCAGATAATTTACCTTGTTTAAGTGGTGACATCGTTACATATAATGCGCTTAATGCGAACGGAATCGTCATTAAAGCCATTTGGTAATATTTACTTTTTTGAAAACCTAATTTTGATGCAACAGTAATTTTATTGTTTTTGACATCATTTTTCACATCTCGCATATTGTTCAAATTTAGCACTGCTACACTCCAACATCCCATCGAAGCTGCAGGTAATAAAATTTGCCATTGAAAAACTTTAGAATATAAAAATTCTCCACCAGCAACAGCTAAAATCCCAAAGAATAAGAACACAAAAACATCACCTAAACCAATATATCCGTATGGTTTTTTTCCCATTGTATAAGCCATTGCTGCAAAAATAGACGCAACTCCCAGTCCAAGAAAAATGTAAATATATTTCATATCATTTGGATAAAAAGATACATACAACAATGCTGCAACGCAAACTAAAGAAATCACAACCATAATTCCGATGGCAATTTTCATTTCGTTTTGAGTTATCAATCCCGAAGCTACAGCACGCTGTTCTCCTACTCTATTTGCGTCTGTTCCTTTTACCGCATCGCCATAATCGTTCGCGAAATTTGATAAAATTTGGAAAGCCAAAGTTGTTAAAAGTGATAAGAAAAATATATCATTTCGAAAGATTCCTTCTGATTTTGCAATAAATCCAGCCAATAATAATCCACTCAAAGAAAGTGGTAATGTGCGAAGCCTTGCGGCTAATATCCATTTTTTCATACTGAACAAAGATAATGAAGATTTTACTTTTTTTATCATCGAAAATTGAAGTAATATTGCATAGAATTTATCTATTTCAACTACTAAAATGCCTCGTAAAAAGAAAACACAACAATCTATTTTTAATACATTAAAAAAAATCAAACTTTCGACTTATGTGATTAGTTTGCTGATTTTGTGCGTTGTTTATTTTGCGTATCGTTATCGCCATGGTATTCATTACTATTTTTCGGTTGTAGAAAAATCGTTGAAAGGCGAAAAATTGGTTGATGATAAAGTCACAAAATTTGATATCCGAAATATTGAGGTAATGGATAAATATTATCTCAAAACTTTTGGTGTTGATGTTTCGCATTATCAAGGAAAAATTGATTGGACGAAAATGCATACGATTTACAATTTGTATCCTATAAATTTTGCTTTTATCCGTTCTACGATGGGAACTTCTTCTATTGATGAGACTTTTGAAGATAATTGGGAAGGTGCAAAAAAAAATAATATTTTGCGTGGCGCTTATCATTTTTATCGTCCAGACGAAAATTCGACTTTACAAGCACAAAATTTTATTGCAAAAGTAAAATTAGAAAATGGCGATTTGCCTCCAGTTTTGGATATTGAAACCTTGCCGAAAACACAATCTATGGATCGTTTGGTGGAAGGAATCAAGAATTGGTGCAAAATTGTTGAAGAGCATTACGATATCAAACCGATTATTTATACATCAGATAAATATTTTGAAGATTATTTACAAGATCATTTTGATGGTTATATTATTTGGATTGCCAATTACAATTTTTGGGTCCAAGAAATGAAAGGGCATTGGGATTTTTGGCAATTTACCGAAAAAGCAACCATAGATGGTGTAAAACGTTATAAAGTTGATGTGAATATCTACAACGGGACCATTGATGATTTAGAAGGTTTGACGCTTTAGAAAATTAATGAATCAATTTTACAGCTCCTTTTTCATCATAAATCAATGTATCTTTTCTTATCATTAAAATAGTATTTTCTTCAATTATAGGGTAAAAATAACAATACTCGCAATCTTCATCAGGTATCATTATACTGTCTGAGTATGATTTATTTTTATTAATTTCTACTATTATATAATCAGATAAATCACTTGGATTATTATCTAATATATCTACATGAGTACTTTTAAATGTCTTTAAATCTTTATATCTGTTTATAAAATCTAAGATGTAAAAATCTTTATAGATATTATTAATAGGACTACTTCCTTCATAACATAAATAATTATGTTTAGGTTTTAAAAAGCGAATTGATTCTTATTCGAAGTTATTCTTGATTGTAAAGTGTATCATATTATTTTCGACTTTATCAACCTTTATTTTAATTTCATCCTTATTACAACTCAACAAACCAAATCCTAAAAGTAAAAAGTAAACAATAGATTTCATTGATAATTATTTTCTTAAAGATAACAAAAAAGCGAATCAATTGATTCGCTTTACTTTATTTTAAAACCTTTACTTCTTTTTATCTTAATATTTTATTCTAAGGTTACTTTTCGAATAGGTTTGATGAAAAAAGCGATAAAAATTACAGTTAAAATTGTCATTGTTCCTCCAAAAATAATTCCTGGAACTAACCCTAAAAATGTTGCAGCAATCCCACTTTCTAAAGCTCCTAATTCGTTAGAAGAACTCACAAATATTGAGTTGACAGATGAAACACGACCTTTCAAATTTTCGGGCGTTTTGATTTGTAAAATACTTTGACGAATTACCATCGAAATTGCATCAAAAGCACCTCCAAACATCAAAATCACAAAACATAAATACAAATTTTGACTAAATCCGAAAGAGATAATACAAACTCCAAACATTGCAACTGCTCCCAATAATTTTGGTCCAACATTTCCTTTCAATAAACTTGGAATCATCGACAAGAAAAACATCATAATAATCGATCCAATTCCGTGTGCCGAACGTAATAAACCAAAAGCTTCAGAACCTTGATTCAGTACTTTTTCTACAAAAGCTGGCAACAACGATTCTGCTCCACCAAAGAAAACCGCAAACATATCCAAACTCAAAACAGCTAAGATAATTGGTGTTCCCCATATAAATCTCAAACCTTCTTTGATACGTATCATTGGCGATTCTGTCGATTCTGATTCTGATATTTCTGCTGGTTTTTTAGAAATTAATAATATCATCACCATCGAAATACACATAATTGTAAAAGCAGTTATCAAAGCAGCTTCAATACCAAATTTTGCTAAAATAACTCCTCCTGCCAAAGGCCCTAGAACTGATCCAATCATAAATGCAGACGAAGAAACTGGAATTGCTTTTGTGTAATTTTCTTTGCGAACAACTAAAGCTAAAAGTGCAAATAAAGCTGGTCCACTAAAAGATCTTGTCAATCCTAAAATGAAAAATGCAAAATAACAGATTCCCAAATAAACAGGAATTCCGATTGCTTCTCTGACAGACGGAAAGTTAACAATCATCAATACAAAAGAAGCGGTCATAAAACAACCAATACTTCGTACCAAGATCATCTGTTTATCCAATTTATCGACCAATTGTCCCGCATAAAAAGCAGTTAAAAGAATTGGTAAAAACTCGGCTAAACCAATTAATCCAAGAAAAATTTCTTTCTGAGTGACTTTAAAAATTTCGTACGCAACAGATGTACTCTGAATGAATAAAGCAAAGATTAAGGAAAACCTTAAAAATATGAATGGAATAAATTCTTTATTTTTCCAAACGGATGGAATTTTCTCCTCTGATGTCATTTTGTAATTTGAATTTTAAGTTTTTAAATGTACATTGATTTTATTCAAAACACACTTGATTTGAGTTAATAAATTTGCATAAAATCAAAAAAAATCTTCACGTATTTCTACCCGAAGATTTTTGAAAGTTTATGATGTATTTTATTGTTTAATTTAAGCGAATTCTAATTGTTTTTTCTCCTCTAATTGAAGACGATATTCGTAAATGTCCTCAATTGTCAAAACTGTCATTTCATGTTTTTCGGCAAAATCTATAATTTGAGGAACTTTCGCCATTGTACCATCAACATTTGTCAATTCGCACAAAACTGCTTCATTCCCCAAACCTGCCAATTTTACAATATCAATGCTTCCTTCTGTATGTCCACGTCGCTCCATAACGCCTTTTGGACGAGCAATTAAAGGAAAAACATGTCCAGGACGATTAAGATCAGTCGGTTTTGCTTGAGAATGAATCGCTGTTTTTATCGTTTGTATACGATCGGCTGCAGAAACACCAGTTGTTACACCTTCTTTTGCTTCAATAGTTACTGTAAATGCAGTATGAAAACGTGAGTTATTGTTTTCGACCATAGGATTTAGCTCCAATTCATCTGCTTTTTCTTGTGTAAGACACAGACAAACAATACCGCTACATTCACGAATCAATAAAGCCATATCAGGCGCAGTAATTGTGGAAGCAGGAAAAATGATATCACCCTCGTTTTCACGATTTTCATCATCAATTAATAAAATTCCTTTTCCGTTTTGTAGATCTTTTATTGCATTTGCAATTCTTTCATTGGCTGTTGAGCCAAATTGTGTGATTGTTTTCATTTGATTTTTGTTTTATCATGAAACATCACTTCAGGGCGAAACACATTGTTAAGTAATAAGCTCAAAGTTGTGCGTCATGAGTTTTTCACTCAGAACTTAACACTTATCACTCATGACTTTCAGTTGTGTTCAATTTTCTTCTCTCATCCAGACTATACTGTCGGTTTTGGAGTTTCACCAAATCAGTCCAATAACAGTTGTTAAAGGAGTCGCGGACTATAACCGCCGGTAAGGAATTTCGCCTTGCCCCGAAGAAAATTTCGTTTGTTAATACTAATTTTTTATTTGAAAAATTACCATAAACTTTCGCGAACAAAGTTACAAAACCAAAATGAGTTATTTATAATGAATAAAGATTATTTTGTTTACTATCAATAAAAACCATATCTTCATTAAAACACTAATAAAATGAAAAACAAAGCATTAAGAATAATTCTGAAAATTGGTTATTACGCTTTATGCGGATATTTAGTTGGATTATTAATTTCTTAGATCTCACCAACTGGAACAAGCCAAAACGCACCATTTACATGTATAGCTGGATCAATGACTTTTTTATTTTTTAAAGATTATATCATTCCTTATTACAGAAGTCAAATTCAACAAAAATAGATTTTACAAATATTTCTCAACAATCGGTTTTATTTGATTTGCGATAAATTGATATCCTTTTTCATTTGGATGAATACCATCTTTTGAAAGAAATTCTTCTTTAGTTGAATTAAAACGTGAGAAAATATCAATAAATTCTATTTGATTTTGAAGTGCTAATTCTTTTAGCTTTTGATTGTATAATTCAATTTTTTGAGTCGTACGAAATTTACGTTTAGGAACTTTTATTCCATCAACCGTTTTAGAGATTGGTAAAATACTTATCACATAAATGTTAACTGTAAATTCTTTTGCTTGAGAAATTACTTCAAAAAGATTTGATTCAAAATTAACAAGAGAAACCAATTCTAAATCATTTCTTTCAGCTAAATCATTTGCGCCATAAAAAAAGAAAATTAGATTTTCGTCAGGAGAAAAGCGCGCTTTTGTCTCAACTTCAAATCGTTTCATTAAACCTTCTGTTGTCTCTCCTCCTATTCCGAGATTAAAACAATTGACTTCGTTTACATTGTTATTATAAAACTCAGCATGGCAATAACGTTTCAAAATTTCTACATAACCTCCCAAAACCCCGTCATATTCGCCGTAGGTAATACTATCTCCAAAAAATAAGCAATTTGTCATCATCATCTAAAACAACACTTTATCCTCTTTTCTCAATTCTTCTAAATAAGCAGCTTTTTCGTCACGATAAAATAAATTCATTGTTTCGAATGGAATTAATTTCAAATCTTTGTTGACGATATGTACGCAAGACTTTTTAACAGCACGAACATCAAAATCATGTGCATCCATAAAATTCATAATGATTATTCGGAACAAATTATCGTAATCTAAATCCAATTCGGGCGCACAAACTTCTGGTAAACAACAAAGTAATTGATTCACTTTTGGTTGTACTTTATCCACAGAAATTCCTGTGCTAAAAATATCCAACAACTGTACTTTCAATTGTTCATCTTGTTCGTAAACAATTGTATTTTTCGATTCGTTATTCAACAAATCCGCTGGAATTATATAACGTGTAAGCGGAATTACCTCATCATTCAATTTCAGCATATAACCCATTGCTAAAGCATCCGGATTACACGAAACTGGAATAATATCATCTGAATTTAAAAGTGGATATTGATCAATAATTTCTTGACGAACTTCTGTCAATGTAATTTTTTCGTGAGAAGAATCTTCTCTATTTCTTCCCGCAATTTCGACAGGTTGAAACGTCACGCCACGCACACATTTTTGTTTGAGCGCAAATTCTATAATCTTCCCAATTCCATCAATATTTTTATCTTTTTGAAGAACAACAACCAAAGTTGTAGAAAGATTTAATTCATTCAATTTTTCTAAAGCTTTCATTCGAACATCTGTCAAATCTTTTCCTCGAAAATCTTCTAAAACTTCTTTTTTGAATGAATCAAATTGTAAATAAACTTCAAATTCGGGCGCATAAGTTGCTAATTTTTCTGCAAAACCTGAATCATTTGCAATTCTAATTCCGTTTGTATTCAACATCAAATGTTTAATTGGTTTTGATTTTGCAATTTCCATAATCTCAAAAAATTGTGGATGAATTGTTGGCTCTCCCCCACTAATTTGCACCACATCTGGCTCGCCTTCATTTTTTACAATTGTATCAAACATTGCTTCAATCTGCTCCAAACTACGATGAGAACCGTAATGTGGCGATGACATGGCATAACAAGTTGGACATGTTAAATTGCATCAATCCGTCACCTCAACAATTGATAAACACGAATGTTGCTCGTGATCGACACACAAACCACAATCGTACGGACAACCATATTCTACATCTGTCTCAAAATGCAAAGGCATTTCAGAAGCTTTGTTATAATTTCTGATGTTTTTGTAATAATCGACATCTGTTGCAATTTTAGTTTTGAAGAAACCATGATCTGGACAACGTTTTGTCATAAAAACATTTTCGTCTTCAATAATAATTTTTGCACCAACTCGTTTCAAACATTCTGGGCAAAGACTTATTGTATAATCGTAATAGGTGTAATTTCTAACTGGCATAGTATGAGTTTTAAGTACTTAAAATCCATCAAAAATGAGATAGATTAAAGCTATAAATAATAAAAACAATCCTATAAGTGATCCAAAAAATAATATCACTAATCGTTGTATATTAATTTTCTTTTGAATTGATTGATAAATTAAACTAATAAGAGCAATAAGACTTACTCCAATAAATGCTACAAATAATAAAAACATAACAATATCATCTGTATGAATAAATTGTTGCGCAAAAATAACTGCTAACATTGGCTAAGATTTACATTGAACCACAAACCATTCCCGAAATAATAAGTATTATCAAAGCACACATTCCGAAAACCATTAAATAATATTTTGTTTCTTTTTTATGTCCAGAAATTGAGTTAATAATTAGTGAAATTAATGTACCAACAGCACCACCAATAATCGCAATCACTAACAAAATCGCAATGATAATATAAATAAAATCACTTCCAAGACCGCCTTCTGCAAAAATAACTGCGTAGATCATTTTATGTATTTAGGTTGAGTTTGTAATAACTTAAAGATATAATAAATTATGACACAAACGCATGTTAATTGTATAGAACTTAAACCTAAAAATAATGGATGAATTGGTTTGATAAAATCTAAACAAAAACGAAATAAAAAATAAGCCAACATAAAGATTTGAAACAAATATCCAGAAGGATAAATATATTTTTTCTGAATAATCTTCAAAACTATCCAAAGCAAAATAAGGTAAACAATTTCGTACAACGCAACGGGATGACGCAACAATCCATCGCCTAAATTCATTCCGAAAATAGATGTTGTTTCTATGCCATATGTTTGCTCGTAAACACCTGTTAAAAAGCAACCAATTCGACCAATTATCATGGCTAAGATTAATGGAAAAACAATCAAATCGCCCGTACTTTCTTGATGTTTAATTATTTTTTTGGTTAACTCAACACCAATCAAACCAAAGGTTAATCCGCCTACAATTGTATTACTTGTCCAGAAAAAGATAAATTGATTTTTTGCATCCAAAAAAGCTTGAGGATTTTCTAATGTTCCAATTATTTTAGATCCCAAAAGTGCGCCAATTAAAGCGCCAATAATAATTCCAAAAGATTGAATTGTAGACAAACTTGATTTGTTACGTTTTCGAAGAAATGCATAATAACGCATCGCAATAAAAATTCCGACCGATTCGAAAATAGGATGAATTAAGACCGAATGTCCAAAAATTTCGATGGAAACAGGAAAATCTATTGTCACAAATTAATTAGGTTTTAAGTAAATGTAATTGATTTTATAGAAATAAAAAAAGCGATGTTAAACATCGCTTTTCGTCTATATTTTGAAAATTTTCTTATCTAAATTTAGAAAAATCTCTTGGACGTTTTTCTAAGAACGCATTACGACCTTCTACAGCCTCTTCTGTACCATATGCAAAACGTGTTGTTTCACCTGCAAAAATTTGTTGTCCAACTAAACCATCGTCCACTAAATTGAAAGCAAATTTCAACATTTTAATTGCCGTTGGCGATTTTGTTAAAATCTCTTGTGCCCAATCAAAAGCAACTTGTTCTAATTCTTCATGCGGAACAACTAAATTTACCATTCCCATATCGTAAGCCTCTTGTGCAGAATAATTCAATCCTAAGAAAAAGATTTCACGCGCACGTTTCTGACCAACCTGTTTAGCCAAATAAGCTGAACCGTAACCACCATCAAAAGAAGCTACATCAGCATCAGTTTGTTTGAAAATTGCGTGCTCTTTAGAAGCCAATGTCATATCACAAACCACGTGCAAAGAATGTCCTCCACCTACTGCCCAACCGTTTACCACAGCTACAACAACTTTAGTCGAAAAACGAATCAAACGCTGAACTTCTAAAATATTCAAACGTCCAACACCATCTTGTCCTTCGTAACCTTTTGCACCACGAACACGTTGATCTCCTCCTGAACAGAAAGCCCAACCACCGTCTTTTGCAGATGGCCCTTCTCCTGTCAATAAAATTACACCAACTTCACGATCTTCTTCTGCTAATTGAAAAGCATCTAATAATTCGAAAACAGTTTTCGGACGAAATGCATTACGAACTTCAGGACGATTAAACGCAATACGCATTACACCATCACATTTCTTGAACGTGATATCTTCGTACTCCTTTACCGTTTGCCAATTGATTGTTGCCATTATATATTTTGTTTTTTGATTAAAAATTTAACTTTTCGAAATTAAGGCTTTTCTAACAATAATTCATATTTTAGAGGAATCAAAATTATATCTTACCTACTATGAAAAAAATCTTACTGAGCCTAACATTATGTTTAGGCGTAACTTACACTTATGCGCAGATCAACTCTGGCAAAATTGGAGCTCTTACAAAAGGCGTAAAAGCATTTACAGTTTCTGATGACGAATTAAAAGCTTACACAAAAGAAGCTGTGGTTTGGATGGATGAAAACAATCCTGTTTGCCAACTGAACGACAAAGACAAAACAAAACGTGCTTATGCAGAGCGTTTGGAGAAAATTGTAGCTCCTATCAAAGGATACGATGGAATTGATATCAATTACAAAGTATATTGGGTAAGCGATATCAATGCGTTTGCAACTTATGACGGTAGTGTTCGTGTTTTTGCTGGTTTAATGGATTTGATGACTGATGATGAGATTTTAGGCGTTATCGGTCACGAAATTGGTCACGTAAAATTAGGACACACGAAAAAAGCTTACAAACAAGCTTTGATCACATCAGCATTGGCTGATTATGCTGGGTCTACAAATGGATCTTTAGCAAGTTTATCCAATTCTCAAATTGGAGAAATCGCTACACAATTAACTTCTGCTCAATTTTCTCAAGGTCAAGAATCTGGATCTGATGATTATGCCTACAAATTCATGGTTGATTTAGGAAAAGATCCTGCTGCATTAGCTTCTGCATTCACAAAATTAGGAAGTCTATCTGGTGGAAAAGCATCAACTGCTCAAAAATTAATGTCAAGTCACCCTGATAGTGCGAAACGTGCTAAAAAAGTAGAAGAAAAAATTGCAAAAGACGCAAAGAAGAAGTAATAAATTTTATTTTATAAAACTAAAAAAGGTAATCCGAGTTTTTGGATTACCTTTTTAATTTGAAAAATATTTAAAAGAATTGTTTCTAT
This sequence comes from Empedobacter sp. UBA7611, assembly GCF_002484365.1. NCBI lineage: Bacteria > Pseudomonadati > Bacteroidota > Flavobacteriia > Flavobacteriales > Weeksellaceae > Empedobacter > Empedobacter sp. UBA7611. The sequence continues at coordinate 36,526 of NZ_DLJR01000045.1, read as the reverse complement.
TTTAAATCAGCATTCCCTATTTTATTGTCTTATATCAACCACAGAGACATATTTGTCTCCCTATTACAATTTTGACTTTTCTTGAGAATCTATCGCTAATTTTCACCATGATTTTTCATTTATCAATTCATTACCATAAAATTAGCAATAAATAGCATATCAATTACAAAAACGCATTTTTGTATCCAGTTTTGTCCGCATTTGTCCGGTTCTGTCCTCCTTTGTCCACTTGTTTTTTATTCAATAATAGTATTATAGCAAAATAAAAACCTCTATAAACCTCTATTCATCGTATGTAGATAAGATTCGTGTTTTTGTTCAATTTTTAGTTTGTTCGACCATCGTTCGACCATTGTTCGACGAATCTTCAGAAAAACGGCATTCTCGTCGAAGAACGGTCGAAGAAAGCACGAATAAAAGTAAAAGAAAAGAGGTATATTTCTACTTTTATAATAAAGAATATGCTATTGTTTTTTAACCTATTTTTCTTTGAAAATTGTAATATGAATTTTATACAAAAAATATCACTATAAATTTATAGCCGAAAGAAAATCTCTTTCGGCTATAAGTATACTAAATTGAACTTACTTTTTATTTTAATCCAACCAACAACTCTCCTATTGTTTTTGATTTCAGTTCTGTTTCTCGCCATTCATTTTCAGGAATAGAATCGGGCATAATACCTCCGCCAACATATAAATTGACTTTATTCGAAAAGATTTTCGCACAGCGAAGATTAACGAAATACTCTGATTCAGTTTTATTTTGAAACCCCATAAAACCTGCATAAAAAGTACGATCATATCCTTCATTTTTTAGGATGAAATCTTTTGACAGATCTTTTGGCATTCCTCCAACAGCAGGCGTTGGATGCAAGGCTTTCAACAAGTCATATAGCTGCGATTTATCTTTTAATTGAGCTGAAATAAATGATTTCAAATGTTCAAAAAAGCCTGCATTTACAGAAAATGGACCATCAACATCGATGTAAGAAGTATAAGGTTCTAAAGTTGACGAAATATAATCGGTTACCACTTGTTGTTCATGATATTCTTTCTCCGTCCATTTATCTTCTTTTGCTTTTGTTCCAGCTAAAGAAACAGTCTGTATAAACTGATTATTTTCTTTCAATAAAAGCTCTGGCGAAGCTCCAATCCAACAACCTTCTTCTATATCAAATCGCAAATACACATAGGCATTTGGATAATGTTGATGTAAATTTTTGAAAGTTTCAACCAAATTAATATTCGTTTCTGGAAGTGAATTGATTCGACTAATTACAATTTTTTTAGTTGGTGAATCACTTTGTAATTCTTCAACTGTTTTTTGAATTAAATCAATATAATTTTCATACGAAATTGCTTCATTTTTGTTTGATTCTGGTAAAGAAAGTTCAAAATTTGGTAATTCATTTATTCCAATATCTATAACCTCATTATCATTAAATTCAACCAATTTTGTATTATCGAAACTATTACAAATAAACTTGTTATCCGATTCAAAATCTTTATTTTCCCACAACTCCACTTGTGTAGAATTTGGTTTTCTAAAAAGAAGAAAAGGTTCTTGATTCTGAATTAATCTTTCAAGTTTATCTTGAAATTTTTTAAACATGTTTTTTAGAAATAATAGCGTTTGTTAAATGTGTATAACAGATTAATTTATCGTTTTCATCTTTGATTTCAATCTTAATCAAATGCGAAGTACGACCTTGTTTTACGACTGTTGCATGCCCAAAAATTGTTCCTTCCTTTTTTGGACGAAGATGATTTGCGTCAACATGTTGACCAACCGCCACAAAATCATCCGAATGTAAAATAATATTTGACAATGTACTTCCCAACGTTTCCGCCAAAACGATAGAAGCGCCTCCATGCAATAACCCAAATGGTTGATGAACTTTAGGCGTAACAGGCATTTTTCCTGATAAAAAATCTTCTCCAACTGCCGTAAATTCTATATCTAAAGTTTCAAGTAATGTATTTTTCGAAATTTCATTGAACTTCTGTAAAATATCTTGTTCGTTCATAATTTAATGTATTTTTGGGTTATAAAGTGCTGGATGTTTTGCCCTAACTTTTTTGTAAAAATCTTGAATTTCATCCATCACATCTTCTAAAGTTCTGTTTTCTGTTTCTACAATTTTTGAAATTCCAGCTCTTTTTTTCTTGAAATCACAATAAGCCAAAACAATCGGAACATCTGCTTTTTGCGCGATATAGAAAAATCCATTTTTCCACTTTTCTGCACGAGAACGCGTTCCTTCTGGTGTATTAATTAAATATAATTTATCTGATTCTTTCAAAATATCTGAAGCAAAATCGACCATATTATGTCGTTGAGAACGATCAATTCCGATTCCGCCCATTTTCTTTATAAAATATCCGTACCAAGGTTTTGTCCAAGCATCTTTGATAAACATTTTCATTGGAATTCCCATTTGCCAAAAAGCCAAAATAGTATAGTAAAAATCCCAATTGGAAGTGTGCGGAGCGCAAACCAAAACGCATTTATCTACTTTTGATAAATCGAGATGATTATCTAATTTCCAACCTCCTAATGAGTACAAAAGTTTGCCTAAAATTTTTTTCATAAAATGATGCTTTATGCATTTGCAAACATACAAAACTCGAAACGGATATTAGTCAATGTAACCAAAAATAAAAAGAGACATTCCGAAATGAAATGTCTCTTTTTGAATATTATTAATTAAAATACTTCTTAAGTCTACGCAAAGAAATCAACGATTATTTGAATGATTTCTGTAGTTAATGTTAATAGAATCTGTATCATCTTTATAGTGTATTTCTTGGTTTGATTTTTCTTTTTTGTTTTCAGTTCTTGGTAAATTTAGTCCTACTGAACCGTCTTTACTTTCGACACGAATACCATTTTTATCAATTCTAACTCTCGCCGAATCGTTTCCGTCATTCAAATTTATGTTTACATCCTCTGAATCAAGATTAATATCGTCCTCAGAATCTGAATCTTTTTGACAATTCAAACATACGAATTTTTTTCCATTATACCCAATAAATTTATTCTTCAAATCATATAAATAATCACGATCATTATCATTATTAATAATTGTCATTCGATCAGTGTTATTCGTATGAATTAATTTGTTCTTAGGAATATACAATTTGATATCAACCGTTTGATTTCTAAATTTACCATCTTTAGGAATTTTAATGAACTCATCTAAATAAAGTTTATTTCCATTTAATTCGTAATTATATCTAATTGCTTCTAAATTGCGTTTTGCTTCTTCTTTGCTTCCTCCTTTAGAAGAATAAGTTACTTGAATATGAAGTTTATCGTCTGTACTTTCTTCAATCTCAAAAATATCATCAATTGGAATAATTAAGTTTCCATCAGCATCAATTAATTGATCTAAATCGTTAAAAGTTTTAAACTTTAAGTTTCCTTCATTATTTTCTCTAAAATAGACTTGTAGCGTATCAGAAGGAATAACATAACTTTTTTCTTGTGTCATTTCAACTGAGTTTCTAAATTTACTTGCTGTACTTACAGAAATTCCAATGATTGCAAATAAAGCAACAAACCAAAGAGCAATTGCTCCAAATATTACAGCTTTACTAACTTTTACTCTATTCCAGAAACATTTTACACCTAAAATTGTCAACAAAACACCTGGAATTACCATTAGTACTCCTCCAAATATTTTGGCTGCCATACTCATCCATTCTTCTTCTACAAGATAACCGAATAATTCAGTAGGCATTTCTGTCCAAGTTGTAAAGAAGAAAAAGAATCCTCCAATGATTAATCCAATTCCTGTACTTAGAATGATAAATCCGATGAACCAAAGTAGAATTCGACCAAAAACGCCAAAGGCTCCACCTAGTTTATTACTTAATTCTTTGCTCCCACTTACAACAGCTTCACTAGCTTGTTCTACGTTTTTTTTTAACGTATCAATGTTTGCTGGTTGCCCGTACATCTGCAACTTTTCTGATGTTGTTTTTGCTTTCGGAACAAAAATTAACAAGATAAAATAACAGAACACCACTAAGAAAAATGATACACCTGCTGTGAAAATTCCTAAAATTCCAAGAACTAACCAAATAGAACGTACAAACCAAGGATCAACGCCCATATAATGCGCCAAACCAGCAGATAATCCTGTTACAATTGTATCATCTGGATCGCGGTACAAACGTTTCGCACCAGTTTGTTGTCCTCCATACGATTGATTATTTGTCGAATAATTGTATGATGAATTTGTAGACGTTTTTTCGTTCTCTTCATCTTCTTCAACTTTGTATTGATCTGGATGTCCCATCGTAGCAATTACAAAATTGATATCATCTTCATTTACAACTTCTCTAAATTTTAATCGTTCACGAAATAATTCAGAAATACGGATTTCTACATCTTCAATAATATCTTCTACACCTTCCGTACCTCTCAAAGAAGTTTTTACATCTTGTAAATAGGTCTTTAATTTATTATAGGCAATTTCGTCTAACACGAAAGAAAATCCTCCTATACTTATTGATACTGTTTTATCCATTTTTCTGCGTTTCTGTGGTTACTTTATTCACGGCTTCAATTAACTGTTCCCAAGTTTCAGCTAATTCTTTTAAAAAATTTTCACCTAACTCTGTAAGTGCATAATATTTGCGAGGTGGTCCTGACGTTGATTCTTCCCAGCGATACTGTAAAAGGTCATCATTTTTAAGTCTTGTCAAAAGCGGATATAATGTTCCTTCAACAACAATCATCTCTGCTTTTTTCAATTCGTCTATGATATCAGATGCATACGCATCTCCTTTTTTGATAATGCTGAGAATACAATATTCCAGTACACCTTTTCGCATCTGAACTTTTGTTTTCTCTATATTCATAAGAACGGCTTGTTTTATTTTGTTATACAAATATATATAAAAGTTTTAGTATTATGCAAAACAAAGTACTAAATTATTTTTAGTATTATAAATAAAAACATACCAATCTGTCTGTTTATCGAGGTTTATTAAATTAATATTTTTTTAAAGTTTTTTTTAAAGTTTTTTTTAAAAAATTTCAAAATCTATAAAAAATGAACATTTTAAAGATGATTTTCATTAAATTTAGAGAATAATTAAAGCTAATTATGGATCAATTCTCTTGGATAAAAGATTATAAAAACAACGAAAATATAGAATCGTTAACCGATATTATTCCAGATTTATTTAAACATTATTATATGATTCATTGGAAAATTGGAATTATAAATAATTTTCCTTTCGAAAAATATCCTTTAAATAACTCGACCATAGAAGATATTAATCAAAGAATAAAAATTGAAAGAGAATTTGAATTATTTCTTAATCCTCAAAAAAGTAATCTTTACAGAGAAATAAATCTTGATGAACTTTCTCAAAAACTTAAACTTGAAAAAAATATAAATATTTTAGACAATTTTAAAGATAATCCGGCAATTGAGTTTTTAGATAATCAAACAATTGATTGTATAGAAAAAGGATTAAATAAAATTATAAACTATCAAAACTTACATTTATATATCAGCAATATCGAGGAATTTTATTGGGAAGAAAACTATAAGCAAAGGAATAGTAATGTTTTAATTTCAGAATATCTTGATTTTCAGAAAAACTCAGATTTCGATTCTAATTCCTTTCTTTTTCCCGATGATATAAGTTGGTGCTTGATTACTTACGAAGATTTACCTCTTATATTTTGTACAAATACTAATAATCCTTTTGATTTAGAATTATTCCCATTAATATATAATCAAACATTATTTTAATAGTATTAATCATAATTCATCAATAATTAACTTTCCTTACCTTTGTCAAAAATCGAGCTCACACAATGAAAAAAATTATAGGAAGTGCAATGCTTTTAGGTGCATTTTTAGCTTCAGAAAGTGCTTTAGCTTGGGGATTAACAGGTCACCGAGTGGTTTCTCAAATTGCAGAACAACACATTAGCAAGAAAACTCGTAAAGAAATTACAAAAATTATTGGTCCACAAAAGTTAGCTTATTGGGCAAACTGGCCAGATTTTATCAAGTCTGATGATTCTTGGAAACATGCAGATTCTTATCACTATGTTAACATACCTGGAGATTTAAATCGTCAACAATTTGATGCTGCTTTAGAGCAAACTTCAGATGAAAACATGTACAAAAAAGGTTTGTTTTTAATGAATGAATTAAAAAACAATAAAAACCTTACAATCGAGCAAAAACAACACGATTTATATTTCTTGATTCACATTCTTGGTGATGCACATCAACCACTTCACGTTGGTCGTCCAGATGATTTGGGAGGAAATCGTATCAAAGTTGAATGGTTCCGTGATAAAGTAAATATCCACACCGTTTGGGATTCTAAATTGGTAGATTACGAAAACTATTCTTACACAGAATATTCTAATTTACTGGATATTGCAACGAAAGAACAACAAAAAACAATGCAAGAAGGAACTTTTGCTGATTGGATTTACGGCTCTTATATTATTGCAAACAGAATTTACGCAGGTGTTAAAATGGACGATAAATTAGGTTACCGTTACCATTTTGACAACAAAAAAACGATCGAAGATCAAATGCTAAAAGGCGGTCTACGTTTAGCAAAAGTTTTAGACGAAATTTATAAATAAATAGAATCTTAACCAAGATGTACAAATCCTGAAAATGACTTTTCAGGATTTTTTTATGTTCAAAATTTAAATTTTCAGTCATTTTGACATTTAAAAACAGTAAAAACAAGTCATTTTGTCTTAAAATATCGATTTGCACATAATTTGAATAAAGTGAAAACATGAACAATGAAATCAAAAATTTAAACATACAAGACATGAACACAGCAAGAAAAAATAGAGCAAATTATTTCCCATTTGGATTTGAAAATGCAATGCGTCCAAAGTTTGAAACTTTTGTAAATTCTCAAAATCAATTTCCTGCAGTAAATATCAAAGAAAATGAAGATAGTTTCGAGATTTTATTAGCTGCACCAGGTTTAAACAAAGAAGATTTCTCTATTGAAATTGATGAAAATATTTTGAAAATTTCATCAGAATTTAAACAAAATGAAGAAGTAAAAGAAGAAAAATTTTCGAGAAAAGAATTTAATTTTTCAAGCTTCAGAAGAGCATTTACATTGCCAGAAACCATAAACGAAGATAAAATAGAAGCTTCTTATGTAAACGGAATTTTGCAATTAGTTCTACCTAAGAAAGAAGAAGCTTTACCAAAAGAAAAACGTAGCATACAAATTTCATAGATATAGTTAATTTTAGTTGGTTAGTAAATCCTCAATTCTTCGGAGTTGAGGATTTTTAGTTTAAATCAAATTTATAATTTTATCATTTCCTCAAAAACAATGTTAAAAAAAGTGACTATTTTATCGAAAACGGAATCAAAAAGTTCTTAACAAAAACACTTAATAATTTTTATAAAAAAGTGTTTTTTAGTAAAAATTATTAAAAACTAATCTTTTACATTTACAAAAGATTAAAATTCAACTATGCACAAAAACATTTTATCTACAATAACTTATGTTGTAAAAACACGTTTTTGCACAAGCTCAAAAGAATTTCAAACAACTGAATTTAATTCGGATAATGGATTAAAAAACAGGTTGGATGCTTTTAGTTTTCTTGAAAATTACATCGAAATTATTTCAAATGAAGGTTTGCTACAAATTGAAAGTAATTTTATTCAACCAAAAGCAATTGATCGAATAAATACTGAAATCAATTTTCCTAACGGAAATAATTACAAACGTTTAAAACTAGTTAATCAAGAAGCTATTTTTATCACTCCAAATGAAACTGTTTTTCCTTATGGAATTAGTTTGTCTTTTGTTTTAAATGAAGATTTCGATACTTTAAAAAAAGACAACGAATATGAAATTTATTCTTTAAAAAATTTTGAACAAATTAATTATTCTGAACAACTTAATCATTTAATAATCGAATATAAATTACTGAAAAACTTAGGTTTTGAAGAACAAATAGATGCAATAAAATTAAATAAATATCTATTCTCAAATTTTGATATTGAAGATAATCATTTTGAAATTTTAGACACACCTTTTTTGTGGAATAACTCAACAAGACAATTTTTTATAAATAATATTTCGAACCGCGAATTTATTCTAGATTGTCTTTACGATCATCTTTTTCATTATCAAGATTTTGATTATGTTCAGTTTTTAGAAAAGAATTGTCCGAAAGAAATTGAAAAAAATATTTATGCAATGCTGCATGGTCAGGGAGGTTTATTATTTGTTGGTTATCATCCAGAAAATTTAACCGAAAGTATTATGAGCGATATCGAATTAATTAATTATTACAATTTACTTGATGCAAATTTTTCTCAGGACGAATATTTGTATAAAAATATTAATTTACAAATATTTAGTTTCAATGATTTTCCTGTTTTAGCAATTACGGTTTTTCCATTAAATGAAGAATCAAAAAAGAGTCATGCGTATAACCCTGATAAAATATTTGTACTGCAAAATAATCGATTCATTAAGATGAAAGATAATTAAAAAACAATATTATATTTTCAAAAAAACACAAATACATGAAAGACATCTACGGATGTCTTTTTTTATTTCACAAAATATTCTATTTTAGACCTAATTTGTAAAATTTATCACACGAAATTACTTTAGTTATGAAATTGATTAACACATTAACCTACTCTACAATCGTATTATCGTCTATTGCAGTGCATGCGCAAGCACAAGAAAAATTAGACCCAACTGTACAAAGTTTTGTAACCGAAATTCAAAATAATTCGCAGTTGAAGAAAATTTCGCACGAATTATTAGACGGAATCGGACCTCGTTTAGTAGGAACTCCACAAATGGATCAAGCAGGAGAATGGGCAATTAAAACGTTGAAATCTTGGGGAATTGATGCCCGCCGTGAAGATTATGGAACATGGAAAGCATGGGAGCGCGGAATAACGCATGTTGATATGACGTATCCAAGAGCAAAATCTATCGAAGCTACTCAATTAGCATGGTCACCAGCAACTAAAAAAGCTGTGAATGCAGATGCTATCGCAATGCCTGTTTTCAAAACAAAAGCTGAATTTGACGCATGGTTACCTTCTGTAAAAGGAAAAGTTGTTTTGATGTCACAAAACCAATCATATGGACGTTCTGATTATCAATACAAAGATTTTGGTTTAGAGGATTTGTATAAAAAAGTTACTGAAACAAGAAAAGCTGAAGCCGAAGCTTGGGCAAATTCTATAAAAGTGACAGGTTACAACAACAATACACTTCCAGAAGTTTTTGAGAAAAATGGAGCTGCAGCGGTTGCAATTTCTTATTGGACAGGAATTATGGGAGCAAATAGAATTTTTGGTGCAAAAACGAAAACTATCCCAATGTTAGATATTTCGAATGAAGATTACGGAATGTTATATCGTTTAGCTGAAAATGGAACTGCTCCAAAATTGACTGTTAATGCACAATCTAAACACAATGGAGTTGCGAAAACATTCAATATTATTGGAGAAATTAAAGGAAAAGAAAAACCAAACGAGTACATTATTCTTTCTGCTCACTTCGATTCTTGGGATGGAGCGCAAGGAGCAACAGATAACGGAACTGGAACTATCACAATGATGGAAACAATTCGTACAATCAAAAAATTATACCCAAATAACAAACGTACAATTTTGATTTGTTTATGGGGAAGTGAAGAACAAGGATTGAATGGTTCTCGTGCTTTTGTAGAAGATCATCCAGAAATTATTAAAAACACTCAAGCTGTATTTAACCAAGATAATGGAACAGGACGTGTAGTAAACATCAATGGATCTGGTTTTGAAAAATCATATGAATACATGACGCGCTGGTTACAAGCTGTTCCTAATTTTATTACGAAAGAAATCAAGACAGATTTCCCTGGAATGCCAAGTGGTGGAGGATCGGATCATGCATCTTTTATCGCTGCAGGAGCGCCAGCTTTCGGACTTAGTTCATTAAATTGGGGTTACGGTACGTATACTTGGCACACAAACAAAGATACGTATGATAAAATCGTTTTTGAAGAAGTACAAACGAATGCAATTTTGAGTGCTACTTTAACGATGATGGCAGATCAAGAAAAAGATTTAGTAAGTCGTGAGCGTCGTATTTTACCTAATGGTAGAGACGGAAAACAGCAAGAATGGCCAGAGGTTAAAAGCCCGGCAAGAAATTCTGATACTTATTTAAAATAAGATATTTTCAAATAAAAAGTCCACTTTCAGTGGACTTTTTGATTTTACTCTAAATTTATTCTTTTGTTTTAAACTCAATTTTATATTCTTCTTCTATAAAAGAAGTCATGGATATTATGGAATTAAGAAATAGGCTTTAAATATTATTAAGTATAAAAAAATCCGTTCGATTATCGAACGGATTTTATATTTTTCCTAAAAAAGCAGTTTTTAGTAAGCAGCGTCTTTGATACGAGCTTTTTTACCACGTAATGCTCTGAAGTAGAAGATACGAGCTCTACGAACTTTACCTTTTTTGTTTACTTCAATTTTTTGTAACGCTGGCATGTTAACTGGGAAGATACGCTCTACACCAACATCTCCAGACATTTTACGGATTGTGAAAGTTTCTGTAGTTCCTTGTCCTCTTCTTTGGATAACAACCCCTTTAAAGAACTGAACACGAGTTTTTCCACCCTCTGTAATTTCTTGATAAACTGTAATAGTATCACCTGCTGCGAAAGCTGGGAACTCTTTTTTAGCTACGTATTTCTCTTGTACGTATTTTACTAAATTTTCCATTATTATAATTTCAATTTATTTGAATTGAGCAACTTAAACGTCTTTCGTCAGAGGTTGAACAATGTGGGTGCAAAATTAATCAAAAATCTTGATTATACAAATGATTCTCTTTCTTTTATGAATGATTTTTTATTAAATCATCTTCAAAAGATTGATTTGTTAATTGTGCTACGACTGATTTCATCGCTAAAAGTCGAGCAGTTTTTTTATCATCTGTCACAATTTCTAGCCAAGATGAACTTTCTGTTCCTGTTTGCTGAAACATTTTGTCAATGTAATTGGTATAAACATCCCATAACTCTTGTGCCTTTTGATCCAATGTTCCTAATTTCCATTGTTTCATTTCGTCATCTTTCCGATCTTGTAATCGTTCTGCTTGTTCTTCTTTCGAAATCGACAGGAAAATTTTAACCAAAATAATTCCATCATCTTGCAAAAGCTTTTCTACTTCTACTACTTGTTTCATAAACTTTGTATGTTGTTCTTCCGTACAAAATCCGAAAACAGGCTCTACAACAGCACGATTATACCAAGAACGATCAAAGAATACAATTTCACCTGCATTTGGTAATTCTTTAAAATATCGCTGAAAATACCATTGTCCTTGTTCTATTTCAGTCGGCTTTGGTAATGCTTCAACACGATATTTTTTAGGGTTTAGAAATTCTGTTATTCTCGAAATTGTTCCTCCTTTTCCAGCTGCATCACGACCTTCAAAAATAATTAACACACGTTTATTCTCTTGAATAACTTTAGATTGTATTTCTAACAATTTTTCTTGAAGTTCTTTTAATTCTTTCTCATAAGCGAGTTGTTCTTTGAACTTCTTTTCTTTTATAATATCATGTCTAACCAAAAAATCAATGATTTCTTGCTTATTATTTATTTTTTCTAAATCATTTAAATCAAATTCAGCCATAGTTTTAGGTTTGATAATTAATTTTCTTCTTCTAAGTTTTGATGTTTCAAAATACGTTTATTTTTATCATCATAAGGTATTTTAGACAAAATATATTCCATCGCCTCTACTCTAGCCTTGTACTTTTTGTTGGCATCAATGATTTTCCAAGGAGCAAAATCTGTATTTGTTTTCGTAAACATTACATCTTTATAAGCTGAATAAACATCAAACAAATCTTGCGCTTTTTGATCTACAGAGCTATACTTCCATCGTTTGGTTGGTGAATTTACAATATCTGCAAAACGTTTCGCTTGTTGTTCTTTTGTAATCGAAAAATAAATTTTAATCAAATATATTCCCGAATTAATCCACATTTTCTCGACATCATTTACCTCGTTCATAAAAGTTTCATATTCCTCTTGTGTACAAAACCCATTTACAGGCTCTACAACAGCTCTATTGTACCAACTTCTATCAAAAAAAACAATTTCTCCTGCACGTGGTAACTGACGAACATAACGTTGAAAATACCATTGTCCTCGTTCTACTTCATTAGGCTTTGGCAGTGCTATAATTCTATGTTCACGAGGATTTAGATGTTCTACAATTCGACGAATTGCACCTCCTTTCCCAGCTGCATCTCGACCTTCAAAAACAATCACAACTTTTCGTTTATTTTCGGCTACCCAAGTTTGTAATTTTATCAATTCTTCTTGTAATTGCTCTATCCTATTTTCATATTTTACAGTACGCAAGGCTTTCGCAAAATTCAACTTTCCATGATCAGATTGTAAAAGTCCAACAAGACCTTTTTTGGTTTCGATTAATTTTAAATCTTTCGGTTTTAGCTCCATTTTCTTACAATTTAAAATTAATGATTCAATTCTTTTACCATTCGATAATAACGTTCAATCACATTTGAATCTACCATTAAATTTACTTCGGCATCCTCTTTTCCTTTATAATTAAACAAAGAAAGCACATAACGAATAGATTCTAATCTTGCCGTATTTTTATCATTTGCGTTGACAATAATCCAAGGCGAAAAAGAGTTGTGCGTGCGCGTAAACATTTGATTGATATAATGCGAAAATTCATCCCAAAGCTCTTGTCCTTTTGCATCGACTGGACTATATTTCCACTTTTTAAGCGGATTATTTAACCTCGAATCAAAACGTGTTTGCTGCTCCTCTTTAGTCACAGAAAACCACAATTTGACAATATATGTCCCTGATTCGTACAACATATGTTCAAATTCTGAAACTTGCACCATAAATTGCTCATATTGTTGCTCGGTACAAAATCCCATAACTGGCTCTACAACTGCTCTGTTGTACCAACTTCTGTCAAAAAAAACAATTTCACCAGCATTTGGTAACTCTTTGATATAACGATTAAAATACCACTGATTTTGTTCGACTTCTGTAGGTTTATTCAATGCAACAACACGCATAGAACGCGGATTAAGATGCTCGCGAAAACGGCGAATTGTACCTCCTTTTCCTGAAGCATCTCGTCCTTCGAAAATGATTGCAACTTTTTTCTTTTCTGTCGAAATCCAATTTTGAAGATTTACTAACTCTGATTGCAGTTTTAGTAACTCATTTTCATATTCAAACTTCTTTATCACATTTTTATAGAGAGGATTTTCTTCTTGATTTTCGACCAAAAAATGCATTAGTTCTTCGGTTGTTGTAAAATCTAAAATCTTACTTTTTTTCATAAATATTTATAGATTGTAAAATCTTTTTTAAGGTAAAAATTTTACAGAACATAAAAGTGAAGATTATGATAAATCTTTCTTTTAAAATCATAAATTTTATCATATTCAACCTCAATCAATTTGGTTAAATTTGACAATAAATTAGTTTTTTGCGCATACTATTTTTCATATCACTCATATTTTCTATCGCATTTCGTCCTTTAATGCCGATGATAGATTATGTTTTGAATTATGAAGAAATCGCAAATGAACTTTGTGAAAATCGAGAAAAACCCGAATTACTTTGTAATGGTTTTTGCTATTTGAAAGAAGAAATTTCGAAAAGTGAAAAGAATCAGCCAGAAAATCATTTTGTCAAAAATTCGGTCAAAATTTTAGATGCGATTGTTCCTCAAAAACAAATTATTTCTCCAAAAAAGTATTTTACGCAAAAAAATAAATTATCAACTGATCATTATCAAGATATTAATTCTAACTATATTATTCGTTTAGTTTTTCATCCTCCAATTGTTTAATTTTTCTTTAATAAATCTAAACTATAGAATCAGATAACAATTAATTAAAAACAAATAAACAATTTAAAATGAAAAATTTAAAAAATATATTCTCTTTAATAGTATTAGGGTTTGCATTATTTTCTTGTAATAAAGAGCAAACAAAACAAGAGAATTTTGAAGTAAAGCATGTTTCTCACGAAGAAATGAAAGCTGTAACTAAATTGGATATTGCGGTTGTGAACGAAGTTGATCCAATTTGCGGAATGAAAACTGCAGATCATTTGAGTGACACAGCTAATTACCAAGGAAAAACGTATGGTTTTTGTTCGACAATGTGCAAAGAAGAGTTTCTAAAAAATCCTGAAAAACATATCCATGAATAAACAATTAATAGCCGTTATTGTTATTATTTTAGGCGTTATAGGAACTGTTTTTTGGCTAAAAAATAAGCCTAAAGATGAACTTTACACGGTAATGAAAGTTCCGGAATTTTCGATGACAAATCAAAATAATCAAACGATTACAAATCGTGATATGTTAGGAAAAGTGTACGTTGTAGAATTTTTCTTTACAAGTTGTCCAACGATTTGCCCAGTAATGAGTAACAATTTACGCACAATAGAAGATGAAATAAATGATGCAAACCTTGGTTTTATTTCGATTACAATTGATCCAAAACGAGATACACCTGCACGATTGTTAGAATATGCAAAACAAATTGGTGTAAAATCACCGAATTGGCATTATTTGACTTCGGATCGAGAAGAAATTGAGCAACTTTCGGATAAATTCAATATTTATGTTGGAAAAGACGAAACAACTGCCGAAGGTCTAAATCACAGCGGAAAACTTGCATTGGTTGATAAACAAGGAAATATCAGAAGTCGATATGATAAAATGGGTGTTCCAATACTGTTTTATTCGGGACTGAATTACAAAGATCCTGAAGGAAAAGAACCTTCTCTAGCTGGAAAATATCATCCTGAAATAGAATTTTTAAAAGAAGATATAAAAAAACTTCTTGCAGAATAAAATTTAAAACCCTCCTAAAAATGGAGGGTTTTGTTTTAATTATAATTTTCTAAATCACAGCAAATTATTGTTTGTCCTGATGGAAAATTAATGGACGAAATGCATCGCGTTGTAAAAGCAAATTTATTGGAGTTGAAAACGATAAAAGCGTATCGACTTTCGACTTTACCAAAACCCGATTATATTGATGTAAATCCTGACGATTTACCTTATGACGAAAATTAAAATTTAGAAATTATGCAATCAAATTTTGAATGGTTCAGAACGTTTAAAGCAATTTACGAAACAGGAACTTTATCAGCCGCAGCGCAACAATTATTTATTTCACAACCTGGTGTTAGCTTACATCTCAATTCGTTGGAAGCCTATACGGGTTACAAATTATTTGATCGATCGGCGCGAAAAATGGTACCGACTGAAAAAGGAAAAATTTTGTATAATTTTATTTTAGAACCGATTCAAAAATTAGCTGCTGCAGAGCAACATTTTCATAAACGAGCTGATAAAGATCGTGCAACAATCAGCATAGGAATGTGTTTTGAAACTTTTCAATATACATTAGAGGAACATGTTTCTGATTTAGATTTTAACTTAATTATCAAATTTGGAGATTATAAAATCATGCACCAAGATTTGGATAATGGTTTATTGGATTTGGTTATTACTCCTCAAAAAAGTACTCACAAAAATCTTTGTTATCATCCTTTTTCGAAAGAAAAAATCGTTTTGATTGCAGGAAACAATACAGATTTAACTTCAATCGAAAAAAGTTTAAACCATAAAGATTATAAAGCTTTAAAAAATGAATTAAAAAATAATCTTTGGTATAGCACAGCCGCTGATATGGAACATTTAAAACATTTTTGGTTAGAAAACTTTAAGGAGCATCCAGATTTCAAACCAAATTATATTGTCCCAAATATCAGTTCTATTATTCGTTGTTTGAGTGATGGAAATGGTTTTTCTATTGTTCCTGATTTTTTATGCCAAGAAGCAATAAATTCTGGTAAAATAAAATTGGTTTGGCAAGGTGAAAAACCATTGGAAAATACACTCTATTTTGGTTCCCGAAAAAATACGATTTACGAAAAAGAAATTGCGCAATTACAACAGATTTTCGAGAATAAATGGTGTAAAGATTTGGGTTAAATGCTTCCCAAATCTTTAAAAAATGCAACCAATTGATGATTACTTGTAATTTGTAGCGACTCTTTTAATGAGCCCAATCTCTTTTCTACACTGCTTTGACTTGCTGGCTTGATATTATTTTGTTTTAAGTGATTTGGAATATCTTTTAACAAAATTCCATTCGAAAGTAACGAAACTAATGTGACATCATATGAAGTAATTTCATACGTATTTTTTTGTTTGATACTACGTTTCATGTCCAATTCCAAATGCATTCCGCCCACAAAAACAGTTTGTATTGCTCTTTTCAATTCTTTCGAATCTTCTCTTCCTTTCGCCACAAACCCATCTATATGGTATTCTTTGAAAAGATTATCCACCATATCCGCTTTCTTTTCTACCGAAAAAACAATCACTTTCAAATTTGGCTGAATTGCTTTTACAGCTTCAATTAAATCTCTTCCTCCTTTCAAATTTTGCTCGCGGTGATCTTCTTCAAAAGACAAATCAGAAATCAATAAATCATAAGGTTGATTGTCGTGCAATGCTTTTTTCACTTTCAAGAATGCATCATCACAATAAAAAGCATAATCAGGATTTTCTACATGTAAATCTTTTAAAACTTTCTGAATTGAAATATTAAAACTCTCAAAATCTTCTGCAATTAATACTTTTTTAAACATACTTTTTATTTAGGTTATTGAATTGGAAATATGATCTTAATTTTTAGACCATTCACATTTTCAGTTTCAAAAATAACATCTCCGTTTAGATTAGAAATACGTGAAACCGTATTTTGCAAACCATTTTTAGGTTTTAAGTCCGAAATCCCAATTCCATTATCTGAATAATTGATAATAATTTGTTGGTTTTCTTCTTTAAAATTTAGTATAACTCGTGAAGCTTCGCTATGTTTTTTCATGTTCGTCAACAATTCTTGCATCACTAAGAAAACCTCTGTTTTAGCATAATCTTTTACGTTTCTCCAAAGTTCTTTTTCATTTCCAATCAAATATATTTTGACTTGTTCCGAATCATAAGAACTTATCAATTGTGCTAATTTTTCTGCAAAATTTTCTTGTTGATTTTCATCGATTTTGTCATAAGAAATATCGCGCGAAATTTCATAAACAACTTCCAATTTATCTAAAATTTGATCACGATTAAATTCTGATTTATTCTCAATATCAGACATCACATGATAAATTCCGTTCGCCACTTTATCGTGTACTTTTTTAGAATATTTCAATTCTGTTTTTTTGACTTCCAAAACCTTTTCTTGTTGCAACAAAACTTTCTCTTGCTCTAATTTTTGCTTTCTTTTTCTGTACAAAAAATATCCAAAAACAAACAGGACGATCAATAAACCGATTAGAATATAAAGTTTTAAAATATCGTTTTTCTTCTTTTCGTTTTCTGCTTCGGCTTTCAAAAAATCTGCACGATTTTTCTCCGAATCATAACGCACCAACGCAAATTGATTTTTCGCTCTGTTACGTTCTAACTGAATACTATCATTTAGCTTTTGGTAAGCTTCAAAATATTGTTTTGCATTTGTAGGATTTTCTAATAAAATTAGTTGCTGATAAACTTCTAATTTATCGCCCACACTCTTATTTTCGAAAGCAATTTGTTTTCTTTTATGAGCGTAATCCAATGCTTTTTTATGATCTAAATTTGAGAAATAATCTGTTAAATGCGCATAACTTGCATTTTGTCCCCACAAATCATTTTCCTTTAATCGAATATTTAACGCTTTATTTAATTCATTTATAACATTTGATTTATTGTCTTTTAACCATTTCGTGTATGCTAAATTATCAGTAATTCGTGCATATTCTTTTGGATTTTCAGTTGTATTCTTATCTTTTAGTAATTCTTGATAAATCTTGATTGCTTCATCATACTGCTTATCATAACGATAACTATTTGCAATATTATTTTGATTGATAATATAAACATCTTTTTCTGTAGAAAAATCTATTGCTTTTTTATAATAATTTATAGCTTCTTTATAAATTCCTAATTCGTGAGTACTCTGTCCTAAACTATTATATGCACTTGACAACGTTTCTTTTTCACTTTTTATTTGAGGATTTAATAATTTTATTCCCTCTATATTCAATTCTTGACTACCAAACCAATCTCCTTTATAATAACTTATATATCCCATGTTAATCAAACATTTTGCTGCTTGATTCTTATTCATATTCTTAATAAACTCTGAATATGCTTTATTAAAATAAACATAAGCACTATCATACACCTCTTTTTCATAAAAATCCCAAGCTGTATCGTAAGCTTTATTATCTAAATTATCACGTTCAATCTCTTTGTTATTAGATTGTTGACATGAAGTTATTAGAAGTATAATACCAAAAAATAAAATTTTTCTCAAATCATTGTATTTACTCAATAAAGCTAAATAAAAAACGGATAGATTTCTCTATCCGCATTTAGTTTATTTTTTTGGAGGTGTACTTCCTGTTTCACCATTTGTATCACCATCTATACTATCTGATGAAGTTTGTACAACTGGATGTTGATCTTGTGAAATTGTGTTTGCATTTTGATTTGGAAAAAAGAATCCCAATAAAGCGAATAATAATTGTAACATAGCTTAAATTTTTAATTTTTTGATATAGGTGCTCCTCCTCACAAAACAGATTGCGAGTAGTGTACACGAGAAAAAAAGAAGCGCTTCTTTAGTGGGAAGTTTTTTGTAGCCTTGAGAACAATTCAGGAAAAATGCTTCCCTTCAAATCACCTCAACTATTTTCGAGACTACGTTTTCAGAAATCAAGTTTTTTGTTTTTGTTTTGATTTCTATTGCAAAGTAAATACAGAACACAAAGTCGCTGTTAAACAAACAATAGACAAGTTTTGGACAATTATTGGACAGCTTGTTTTACGGTAAACCGTAATTTATTTTGTCCAAAATTTGTCTACTTTGTAAAAGAATTAAAAATGAAATGTCTACGAAAAAATATCTATTCGAAAAAGTTTTTGAGAAAGCAAAAAATGAATTTGGGAGTTGAAGTAAAAATGGAATGTCTGTGCATTTAGAAAAAGTAATTTCAGATGATTATAATTATCCTATAACAAGCAAATCTTTTTCAAGATATTTTGATGATTTCGTGAAAGAAAATAATTTAAAGAAGGAAATAAGTCCTGATTTATTAAACATTCTTGCTCATTATATCGGTTATGAAAGTTTTGGAGATTTTAATCAAAAAAATCAGCAGACAAAAAAATGAAGAAAAAGAAGTTAATGTAGAAGAAATCGCATCCGTAGAACCAATAATAGATAATAATATTTCTGAAGAAGAATCAATAATTAATCTTCCATCAAAAAAGAATAATTTCTTTCAGAAAATAAAACTTCAACGAAATAAAGTAATTGCTGGAAGTGGTATTGCTATGATTTTGGCTAGCGGAGGATTATTTCTTAATTCAATGAATCAAAATTCGTCTTGTATGGTTTGGAAAGAAAATCATTATGAAGAAATAGAATGCGAAAAAACTTCGCCACAAATGAATGCTGTTCCATATAACGAAATTGTTTTACAATTGAAGAAAATCACAAAACCTGATACTTTAAATTTTAAAAATGCACTTGATAAAGTTTGGTATACAAAGAAAAATGGTGAAGTAGAATTTTTTACCAATTACGGTTTACATCCTGAAAATGGTAAAACATTGAAACCTGTCACAAAATATATTTTAACTAAATATGTCTTAAATAATGAACAATAAAAAACACTCAACATGCGAGATGAAGAGTGTTTTGATTGTTAGAAATGATATATAAAATTTAGAAAATTTTAAAAAGAATACGAATACTAAATGTGATCACTAAAAAAGCTACAGCCAAAATAGCTATTTTCTGAGGTATTTTGCCTGCTAATTTCGCTGCAATTGGCGCTGCTAAAGCTCCTCCAATTATTAAACCTACAATGATAAAACCGTGACTTACACCCAAAGCTGCAAAAAAAGTCAACGATGCAGAGAGTGTCACAAAAAACTCGGCTAAACTAACTGTTCCTACTACTAAATTTGATTTTTTTCCTTTTGCTAATAAAGTTGATGTCACGACAGGTCCCCAACCTCCTCCACCAAAGGCGTCTAAAAATCCACCTGCAAATCCTAAAAACCCAACTCGTTTTACTTTTTTGCGTTCGATTTTTTTTCTGAATGCTAAAATAATTAATCGAATTCCGATGATTAAGGTGTACGAAGCCAATATTCCGTAAGTAATGGTTTCGTATTTGTTTCCCAAATAAACCAATAATAATGATCCCGAAACTGCTCCAATAACGCCTGGAATAGCCAAAGCAACCAATAATTTTTTGTTTACATTTCCAAATCTATAATGCGAAAAACCACTAATTCCGCTCGAAAACATTTCGGCAGTATGAATACTACCACTTATTGAAGGCAGATTAACGCCAAACAACATCATACTTGTGGAACACGTTACACCATATCCCAAACCAACGGCTCCGTCGACCATTTGAGCGAAAAAGCCAACAGCCAACATAATGTAAAAAACATTTGGAATGTGAATCACAAAATCTTTCGCTTCCGAAAAACTGACGATTGATGACAAAGCATATCCTAAGAATAATGCGAAGAATACCAAGGTAATTTCGGTTACTAAACGTTTGTATTTTTTTGTCGATTTTTTCCCTTCGAATGAAGACGTTAAATGATTCAAATCAGTTAGTTTTTGATTAAAATCTCCTTTGTGATTGTTTCTGATTTTATTTAAACTTTCAATGTTTTCATCAATTGAATCTGGAATAACATCAGAAAAATACTCTCTCAAACGTTTTGCCATTATAGGAGATTGTCCATTTGTAGAAATTGCAATTTTAAGATGACCTTTATTCACAATCGAACCTAAATAAAAATCGCACAAATCGGGCTGATCAGCTGCATTAACTAAAATTCCTTTTGCATTTGCTTTTTGCTTCACTTCTCTCGAAGTTTCTTTGTTATCGGTTGCGACAATCACTAAATCTACATCTTCCAAATCACTCGATTCGAACGCATGAGTTTCGTGTTTAATTGTTGAATGTTGAGCAAAAATATCTTTCAATTCTTGTTTAAAATCCTTTGCTACAACTTTCAAATTAATCGAAGGATTTTGTTTGATTAGCGTCGAAACCTTTTCTAATCCTACATTTCCTCCGCCAACAATCAGGAAGCGCAAATGTTCTGTTTTTAAAAATATCGGGAATAAATTATTTTTCATTGTTCTTAAAGGGATTTAACTAATTAACCGAAAAATATTTTCGATAGGTAAAATCTCCGAATGTTTCATTATCTATTTTTTCTTTTGTATAACTTTCGAAAACTTGATCTAATTCATTCAAAATCTCTGCTTCATTTACTTTTTCTTTGTAAATTTTGTTCAAACGAACACCATATCGATCACCTCCCAACATCAAATTATAATGTCCAGCAGAAGTCCCTACAAAACCAATCTCCGAAACATACGAACGACCGCAACCATTTGGACACCCCGTCATACGAATAGAAATATCATCATTTTGAAGTTGATGTTTTTCTAGCAAAGGCTCTATTTTAGTGATTAACTCTGGTAAATAACGCTGTGCTTCTGCCAAAGCCAATGGACAAGTTGGTAATGCCACGCAAGCCATCGAATTTTTTCGAAGTTCACTAATATCTTTGTGAATAGAATATTTCTCTAAAAGCTGTTCAACTTTAGCTTTATTATCAGTCGAAATTTCACCTAATAATAAATTTTGATTCGCTGTAAAAATGAAATTATTGATATTCAATAAAGCCAATTCGTGTAAAAATGCTTTCTGATTGGGCTGTACAACTCCATTCTCCACAAATAAAGTGTAATACCACGTTCCGTTATTCACTTGTCGCCAATCATAAATATCCGATCGCTCTGTAAATTGATATGGTTGAGAAGGTGCTAATTTAAAACCAATACGTTTTTCTAATTCAGACTTGAAACCATCAACTGTTAACTTATCAACTGTATACTTTAATCGTGCTAATTTTCGATCGCCACGATTACCAAAATCACGCTGAATTGTCAATACTTCATAAGCCAGTTTCAACACTTTTTCTTCAGAATCTACAAAACCAATTTCGGTTGCTAGACGCGAATATGTATTTGGATTTCCGTGAGTTGTAGACAAACCTCCACCAACAGCGATATTGAAACCTTTCAATTCATTATTTTCGATAATCGCAATCAGTCCCAAATCATTTGCAAAAACATCTACATCATTAGTTGGCGGAATAGCGATTGCAATTTTAAATTTTCGAGGTAAATAGCGGTCTTCGTATAACTCATCTTTCTCAGTTTCTCGCTCATAAATCTTTTCATTATCTACAAAAATTTCGTAATACGCTTGGGTTTTAGGCAACAAATGTTTAGATAACTTATCTGCATACGCATGAATTTGAGCGTGAATAGGTGAAACCAAAGGGTGAGAACTCGCAATTACATTTCTGTTCACATCACCACAAGCCGCAATAGAATCTAACTTTGCTTGGTCAAAAGATTGTAAAGTTGGGCGCAATTGATGTTTCAAAATTCCGTGCAATTGAATGGTTTGACGCGTTGTAATTTTCAAAACGCCTGTTCCATATTGTTCAGAAGTTTCATGAATTGCCAACCACTTATCAGCGTCAATAATTCCACCCGGAATACGCAAACGAATCATAAACGAATACAATTTGTCTAACTTTTTTTCTGCGCGTTCTTCTCGTCTATCGCGATCATCTTGCACATACATTCCGTGAAATTTCACCAAAGCTTCGTCATCTGCACGTACATTTCCAGTGTGATTATCTAGCTCTATACTTTCTTTTAACGTACCGCGAAGTCCGTCACTTTTTATTTTAATTCCTTCTATAGGAGATTGTTTTTCTATACTCATTTTATTAGTTATTGGTTGATTAGTAAACATCTTTTTGGTAGCGACCTTCTTCTTCCAATTGTTCCAGAAAATTTTTCGCTGAAACCTCATCTTGATTTGATTCTTTTGCTATTAATTCGATCAAAGCACTTTCTACATCTGTACTCATTCCGTCTTTTTGACCGCAGACATACAAATACGCACCTTCGTTTAACCAATTGTAAAGTTCTTTTCCTCGTTCTTTCACTCGATCTTGCACATAAATTTTATGTTTTTGATCTCTCGAAAAAGCTGTATCTAATTTGCTTAAAACTCCTGTTGAAAGCCATTCCTGAATTTCAGTTTGATAATAGAAATCCGAAACAAAATGTTGCTCACCAAAAAACAACCAGTTTTTACCTTCTGCGCCAATTGCATCGCGATGTGTCAAAAAACTACGAAAAGGCGCAATTCCAGTTCCCGGACCAATCATAATCACCGACTGATTTTCATCTGGAAGTTTGAAGTTTTTATTTTTATGAATGTAAAATTCTATGGATTTATCTTGCTCAAAATCTGCTAAAAACTGAGAACATAATCCAGTTTTTTGTTGATCTGAAACTGAAAAAGTATTCAGACTAACCGTTAAGTGAATTTCATTATCATGTGCTTCATTCGATGATGAAATCGAATATAAACGTGGTGCAATTGGATGCAAAAGATCTAAAATATCATCAAATTTCATTGTAGATTCTGACGAAAAATATTTTGTCAACAAATCAATTAAATCAATTTTAGTTTCGAAAATTTCTACATTCAAAATCGTTGCAAATTGATCGATTGATTTTTTAGAAAGTGCTCTAATATTTTTTTCTTCAAGTTCTTGAGCGCGATTTTCTTCATTGAAAAACTTCGCAATTGCTAAAATTTCAGTTTGATTATTTTTTGGATAAACACCCAAAGCATCACCAGGTTCGTAATCGACTTGCTCATCAACTGCTATTTCGATATGATAGGTTTCTTTGTTTGAACCTCTGTCGTTCAAAACGATTTTATGCTTTACAATTCCTTCGTACGATTTTTTCTGCGTTGAAGAACTTTGCAATTTTTGAGGTTGTACAACCGTTGAACTTCCTTCTGATTGAATAGTTTTTAAAATTTCAGCAAACCAATTTTCGGCAATTTCCTGATAATCTAAATCTACTTTTACCAAATCAAAAACGCGTTGCGCACCAAGTTTTTCGAATAATTCATCAATTTCTTCTCCTGATTTACAAAAAAACGGATAAGACGTATCGCCCAAACCAAAAACAGCAAACTTTGTTTGATTTAATTTTAGGTCAGAATTGCTCAAATTATCATAAAATTTTTGTGCATTTTGAGGTAAATCTCCATCTCCTTGCGTACTAAAAATTAGAATTAAAAATTCTTCTTTTTCAATTTTTTCCAGTGGATATTGAAACGCATCAATCGCTTTGGCTTGAATTTTATTCTTCTTAAAAATTCCAAGTAATTGATTAGCTAATTTCTTCGCATTTCCTGTTTCAGTTCCATAGATTATTGTAGGTTTGATTGAGGTTAAAACTCTTTGTTCTTGCAGTACTTCTTGTGTTTGATTTGCAACTAATCCAGCCAAATAACCATTTGTCCAAATAATTTCGTCACGTGATAATTCTTTGACTAAACTTTTTACTAAGTTCAATTTTTCGTTAGCTAGCATAAGAAATTGTTGTTTTATAGTTATCAAAATATGAATTGGAAGTTGGTTGTTCATCTAACCAAGCGAATGATTGATGCAAATTGACAACATGACCAACGATAATTAAAGTTGGTACAAAATCAAAGGTTGGTAAATGATTTTCTACAATATTTTCAAAAGTAAACACTTGCGTTTTCTGATCTGGAGTTGTCGCTTGTTGAATAACTGCTAAACCTTTTTCGGTATCAATTCCATTCAAAATTAACTGATCGGCTAAAGTTTGTAAACGTTGTCCACTCATATAAAAAACCAATGTATCTGACGTTTTTGCCCAATCTTTCCATTGTTTATCGTCAATAGATTTCAAATCGCACAACGTCAACATGCGAACTCCTTTCGAATGATTTCGTGCTGTCAACGGAATTCCCGTGTAAGCAGCAGCACCAAAAGCAGCCGAAATCCCTGGAATTATTTCGTACGGAACATGATTTTTTTTCAAGGTTTCTAATTCGTCCAAAATATTAGAGAAAAGCGAAGCGTCACCTCCTTTCAATCGAACCACTAATTTTCCTTGCATTGCAAACTCAATCATCAAGTCATTGATATCTTTTTGAGGCGTATGAATTCCTTTCGAACATTGTTTTCCGACATAAATAACCAACGCATCTTTCGACGCATATTCATCTATTAACACTGGAGAAACCAAGCGATCTGTCAAAATAACATTCGCTTTTTTGATATAATTTAATGTTTTGAGCGTCACCAATTCTGGATCTCCAGGACCAGCGCCAGCCAAAATTACTTTTCCTATTGTTGTTTGCATGTTTGTAATAAATTAGTTGATTGATAAGATTGAATTGATATTTTGAAACCTTTATATTTTAGATAATTTTATTAATGAAATCGTCAATTCGAGTGGAATTTTGTATCAATAAAAAATTATGGAAAATAAAATTCATCTTAGTTCTCGATATAATTTTTATAAATTCATTTCTAAAAATCACTCGAACTGACGAATTTTAGTCAATAAACATTAAAGCTGCGACTGTATTTTTTGTTGTTTCGTCAATCAAAATGGCATTTCCTGTATGAATATTTTCTTTGAAAGAATCGAAAAATAAAGGTTGATTTGTTTTTAAAACCACTTGTCCAATATCATTTAATTTGATTTCTTCAGATGGAATAAATTCCCAATTATTAATATCCCATTGTTGATCGATTGTTTTGATTTTTGCACGAACTGAATGAAAACGATGTTGCAACACATACGTTTTTCCTTGTTGTAATGCATTATTGTCTAACCAACAAATCCACGCTTTTAGCACATTTGTAGTTTGCGGTTCTTCGGAAGTTTTTACAATTGTGTCTCCTCTACTGATATCTATATTATTTTCGAGATGAATCACAACATTTTCTCCTGCTTCAGCATGTTGTACTTCTTCCAAATGACGTTCTATTTTAACAATTTTTGATTCGATATTTGATGGATAAACTTTAATAGAATCCCCAACTTTGTAGGCTCCACTCAAAATTTGCCCCGCATAACCTCTATAATCGTGATGCTCTTCATCTTTTGGACGAATTACCCATTGAACCTGAAAACGAGCTGCTAAATTTTTATCTGTTTCAATCGAAATTGTTTCCAATTGATGCAATAATGTTTCTCCATTGTACCAAGGCGTTTTCGCAGATTTTTCGACAATATTATCGCCAACCAAAGCAGAAACTGGAATAAAAGTTACTTCATCATAATTCAATTGATCTTGAATTTGTTGAAAATTATTTTTTATCGTTTCAAAAATATCTTGTGAATAATCAACCAAATCAATTTTGTTGATCGCAATAATCGCTTTTTTAATTCCCATTAACGATCCAATACTTGCATGACGTTTTGTTTGAGAAGTGATTCCTTTTCGTGCATCAACCAGAATAATAATCAACTCTGAATTTGAAGCACCTGTAATCATATTTCGAGTATATTGCTCATGTCCAGGCGCATCTGCAATAATAAATTTTCGTTTTGCAGTCGAAAAATATTTATATGCAACGTCTATTGTAATTCCTTGTTCGCGCTCGGCACGTAAACCATCTGTGATCAAAGACAAATCAATTTCGTCGTCTTCATTTGATTTACGTTTTTCTAAAACACCCAATTGATCGGTGTGAATACTATTCGAATCGTAAAGTAAACGTCCTATTAAAGTACTTTTACCATCGTCTACGTTTCCTGCTGTTATAAATTTTAATGTAATCATTTTACTTAATTCCTATAGATATTATAGAGTTTTGTTTAAAAAAATTTTGACTTAGAAATAACCTTGTTTTTTACGGTCTTCCATCGCAGATTCTGACAATTGATCATCCAAACGAGTTTGTCCTCTTTCGCTAATTCTTGTATTAATAATATCAGTAATGATATCGTCAATCGTAGAAGAATCCGAAGGTACAGCCGCTGTACACGTCATATCACCAACCGTTCTGTAACGTACTTTTTCTACGACAACCTCATCGTCTGCATTTGGCTGAATAAAATCTGAAGTCGCAATTAATTTATCATTGTAAACAATACATTCGCGCTCGTGGGCAAAGTATAAATTTGGTAATTCGATGTTATTTTGTTTTATGTAATTCCAAACATCTAATTCTGTCCAATTGCTAATCGGAAAAACACGTACATTATGTCCTTTTTCAATTCTTCCATTCAAAATATTCCACAATTCTGGACGCTGAAGTTTAGGATCCCATTGACCAAAATCATCACGAACCGAGAAAATACGTTCTTTTGCACGTGCTTTTTCTTCATCACGACGTGCTCCTCCAATACATGCATCAAATTCATTTTCTTCGATTACATCTAACAACGCATACGTTTGCAAGGCATTACGAGAAGGAAAACGGCCAGCAGTTTCTTTCAGATTATACTTTTTTATAGCATCTTCTACAGAAGCAACAATCAATTTTTCGCCAATTTTATTGACCAAATAATCTCTAAATTTTATCGCTTCAGGAAAATTGTGTCCTGTATCTACGTGTACCAAAGGAAAAGGAAATTTCCCTGGACGAAAGGCTTTCAAAGCTAAATGAATCAAAACAATAGAATCTTTTCCTCCTGAAAATAACAATGCTGGACGCTCAAATTGAGCAGCTGTTTCTCTCAAAATGTAGATTGCTTCGTCTTCTAGTTGATTTAAATAATTTTTTTCTTGACTTGACATTCTTTCTAACTTTCTAACTTATTTTTTGACAATAAAAAACTCCTCAAAATTTTGGAGGAGTTCATGAATTATTATTTTCGTAATTAATACGTCACAATATATTCCTCCTCTTTTAACGAGTGGCACATATACATTGACATATTAAATACTAAATTTTTCATTTTTTCTTGTTTTATTTCTGATTTCAAAATTATATTATTTTTCTAAACAAATATAATTAAGAGAATAATTTAAATAACAAACCTATTTTTTAAACTATTTTATGAAAATTATTCTAAATAAATTTATCAAACAAAATAATAACCTATAAAACCGATAGATTTTATATTGTAAAAATAAAAATATTATTTAAAATACAAAGATTGATTCCAAAAAAAGATAAAAAATTGAATATTTCGACGACTTCCTTACCTTTGCAAAATGTCAAGAAAAGCGAAACAAAAAATCATATTAAATAATATAGAAGTTTTACGTGCTGGTGCAAAAGGTGTATCAGTTGGTAAAACAGAGGAAGGAAAAACGGTTCTGATAAAAGGTGCGATTCCAGGAGACGTTGTAGATGTACACATTTTGAAGAAAAAAAGCAGCTATTTAGAGGGACAAGCAATCGAAATTCACACAAAATCTCCTTATCGTGTTCAGCCAGAATGTGAGCATTTTGGTGTTTGCGGTGGTTGTAAATGGCAAGATATGAGCTATGATGCTCAACTTAAATTTAAACACGACGAAGTGGTTAACAATTTGGTTCGTATCGGAGGTTTCAAAGATCTAGATGCTGAAATTGTTCCAATTTTAGGTTCTAAAGAACAATATTTTTACCGTAATAAATTAGAATTTACTTTTTCTAATGCACGTTGGTTAACGTTAGAAGAAATTCAGTCTGGGAAAGAATTTGACGACCGTGACGTAGTTGGATTCCATATTCCTGGTGCTTGGTCTAAAGTTTTGGATGTTACAAAATGTCACTTACAACGTGATCCTTCGAATGCGATTCGTGTTGAAGCAAAACGTTTTGCATTAGAACATAACTTAGATTTCTTCGATTTAAAAAATCAAGAAGGTTTATTAAGAACATTAATGATTCGTACTTCTCAGAATGGACAAGTAATGGTTTTGGTTCAATTTTTCCGTGAAGAAAAAGAAAATCGTGAGGCTTTCTTACAAAACTTGAAAGATAAATTCCCAGAAATCACTTCATTATTGTATGCAATCAATCCAAAACAAAACGATTCTGTTTATGATTTAGATATCGAAATTTTTGCTGGAGATGATCATATTATGGAAAAGATGGAAGATTTGAACTTTAAAATTGGTCCAAAATCTTTCTATCAAACCAATCCAGAACAAGCGTACGAATTATATAAATTAACACGTGATTTTGCAGGTTTAACTGGAAATGAATTAGTGTACGATTTATATACAGGAACTGGAACAATTGCGCAATTCGTTTCGAAAAAAGCGAAAAAAGTAGTTGGTGTAGAATCTGTTCAAGAAGCTATTGATGCGGCAAAAGCGGCAGCAAAATTCAATGGAATTGATAATTGTGATTTCTATTGTGGTGATATGAAAGATGTATTGAATCAAGATTTTATCAACGAACACGGAATTCCAGATGTAATTATTACTGATCCTCCACGTGATGGAATGCATAAAAAAGTAGTTGAAAATATTTTGTTCATGAATCCTAAACGTGTTGTTTACGTTTCGTGTAACTCTGCTACACAAGCGCGCGATTTAGAATTGATGAAAGATCACTATAAAATTGTTAAAGTTCAGCCAGTTGATATGTTTCCACAAACGCATCATGTCGAAAATATTGTACTTTTAGAGCGAATTTAAAATTCAATCAAAAAAAAATGAAAAATATTCAACGTTTTCTGGCTTATTCAATTTTCGCTTCTATAATTTCTTTAGCATTTTATAGTTGCGAAGACGATGATATTTGTACCGACGAAGGTGATGTTCCTCGCATGGTTGCTGATATGTATTATGATGGAACAAATGTTCCTTTAGAAGATTCGATTTATTATTGGGCGTATGTATATAATGATTCGATTACGAAAGGAATTAGAGAAGCTACAGGAACGAGTAAAGATACTGTCTTAATCGAAAAAAATTCTGCTTTAGGAAAAACGAGTTTCGGAATTGCTTTGCGTAATAATTCAAAAAAAGAAATTTATTATACTATAGCGCAAGGTCCAGATATAGATGTAAAAGATTCTATAACGGGTAAAGTCATCAGAACAATCCTTGCAAAACGTGATCGATTGATTTTAAAATACGATACACTTGGAAATGGCTATACTTCTAAAGCTTGTGGTTTTGGATTAACTTTTAAAGGAGTTGATGTAAAATTGGTGACNNCTGGAAATTGGATAAAGAAAATAGAAACTGTAAATACTGAAATTAAAGATGGTTCGACAACTGTTATTAAGCTTTTTGCTAACGAGCGCAATTAGTTTTGCATTTGGTCAAGAAAATAAAACTGATTCGACAAAAGTTTCCGTTACAGATTCTATTCCAAAGAAAAAACACCATGATATTTTTATCGGTGTAGATGTTTTCAATCCGATTGTTTCTGCTTTCAACGATAAAAAAGGTGTTAGTGCTTATGCTTCTTATCAAATCAATAATAAGTGGCATGCTGTTGTAGAAGCTGGTTTCGAGAAAAATAAGTTCGATGAAATCAATTGGAATGTTGATGTTGACGGCGTTTTTGCAAAACTTGGTGCAAACTGGTTTATAACGCAAGATGTAGAAAATCAATCGAACGGAATTTACATTGGTGGACGAATTGCGTATTCTAAATATTCGCAAACCATTAATAGTTATCCGATTAGAGATTTACAATCTAATGAGATTACAGGAACAGGAAGTTTGCCAAAAGCGAATGTAAGCAGTTATTGGATAGAAGCTGTGGTTGGTGGACGTGTAGAGATTTTCAAGAATTTTTATGGTGAATTAGCCTTGCATCCTGCAGCTTATATTGGTGGTAAAAAAGATCAAGGAATTGATCCTTTAGTCATTCCTGGTTACGGAAAATACAGCGGTCCTTTTAATATGCCCGTTTTTTGGGGAATTTCTTATAAGATAAAGTAAAACTAAGGTTAAGATTTAGACTAAAGTTAAGATAAAGTATACAAAAAAAGGAACTCTAAATTGAGTTCCTTTTATGTTGATGCGAAGCTGAAATGAATTCAGCTTGACATTCTTTCTCTACATTATCATTAATAATCCTTAAATTAGTTTATCTAACGAAGTCATCCTGAACTCGTTTCAGGAACATATCATATAAGGAATTCTTATGAAAATATATTATGTTTATATACTTACAAACAAATATCGAACTGTTTTCTATATTGGAGTTACCAACAATTTAATTAAAAGAATAGAAGCTCATAAAGAAGGAATTGGTTCAGCTTTCACTCAAAAATACAATGTAAAATCATTAATTTATTTTGAAGATTTTACTTCAATTAGTCAAGATATGTTAAGAGAAAAGCAATTGAAAAATTGGAAACGGGAATGGAAAATTAATTTAATTAAATCTAAAAATCCAAATTTAGAAGATATTAGTATTCTATAATAAACAAAAAAGGAACTCAATTAGAGTTCCTTTTTTGTTTTGAGAAGATTTCAGATTAATCCAAAACCTTTGCTCCTTTTACTTTTTGGTTTGTTAAAGCGATTTCCAAAACTTCTTTCATTTCTTTTACAAAATGGAAAGTCATTCCTTTTACATATTCTGCTTTAATTTCTTCGATATCTTTTCGGTTATCTTCGCACAAAATAATTTCTTTGATATTTGCACGTTTTGCCGCTAAAATTTTCTCTTTAATTCCGCCAACTGGCAACACTTTTCCACGAAGCGTGATCTCACCTGTCATTGCTAATTTTGCTTTTACTTTTCGTTGTGTAAAAGACGAAACCAAAGACGTCAACATTGTAATTCCGGCAGATGGTCCATCTTTTGGCGTTGCTCCTTCCGGAACGTGAATATGAACTTTATAATTCTCGAAAACTTCTGGTTTAATTCCCAATTCATCCGCATGCGATTTGATGTATTCTAATGCAATTGTTGCAGATTCTTTCATCACAGTTCCTAAATTTCCTGTGATAGAAAGTCCACCATTTTTTGCTTTCGATAAAATAGATTCGATAAACAATATATCCCCTCCAACACTTGTCCAAGCTAAACCAACCACAACACCTGGAACTTCATTGTTCTCGTATTGATCTGGCGTAATAGAAGGACCTAAGATTTTCGAAATATCTTCAATTGAATATTTAGTATTAAATTCTTCTTCCAACGCAATATGTTTTGCAGCTGAACGAACCAATTTTGCAACTTTCTGATTCAATTTTCGAACTCCCGATTCGCGCGTATAACCTGTTATTAAATATTCGATTTCTTTTTTTCCTAACACAACATCTTTCTCTTTCAAGCCATGTTCTGTTAGTTGTTTTGGTAAAAGGTGACGTTTTACGATTTCAGATTTTTCCTCGATTGTATAACCTGCAATATTAATCATCTCCATACGATCACGTAACGGACTTGGAATATCTCCAATATTATTGGCTGTCGCTATGAAAAATACTTTCGATAAATCGTAGCCAATTTCTAAGAAATTATCATAAAAAGTTGAATTTTGCTCTGGATCTAAAACCTCTAACATTGCTGATGAAGGATCTCCATGCGCACTAGCCGACATTTTATCAATCTCATCTAAAACAAAAACCGGATTCGACGATTCAGATTTTTTGATTGACTGTAAAATTCTTCCTGGCATCGCTCCAATATAGGTTTTACGATGACCACGAATCTCAGATTCGTCGTGTAAACCACCCAACGACATACGTACATATTTGCGCCCAATCGCTTCTGAAATAGATTTCCCCAACGATGTTTTACCAACACCCGGAGGTCCATATAAACAAAGAATTGGCGAACGCATATCCCCTTTCAATTTCAACACAGCAAGATGCTCCAAAATGCGTTCTTTCACATCTTCTAAACCATAATGATCATGATCTAAAATTTTCTTTGCATTCTTGATATCAAAGTTATCTTTCGTCAAGGTATTCCAAGGTAAATCCAACATAAATTCAAGGTAATTACGCTGAATATTATGCTCTGGCATTTGCGGATTTAGACGAGAAAGACGGTTGATTTCTTTATCAAAATGATTTGCTACATCTTCGCTCCAACTTTTCGTTAAAGAACGTTTGCGCATTTCATTAATTTCTTCTTCTGTCGAATTTCCTCCTAATTCTTCTTGAATCGATTTGATTTGTTGATTTAAGAAATATTCTTTTTGTTGTTGATCTAATTCTTTGCGAACTTTATTCTGAATCGTATTCTTCAACTCCAATTTCTGAAGCTCAACATTCATAAAACGCATCACTTCCATTGCCCGAAGTTTCATATCAGAAATTTCTAACAACAACTGTTTTTCATCTAAACTCAACGTCAAATTAGACGCTACAAAGTTGATTAGAAATGTATTACTTTCGATACTTTTTATAGCTCCTGCAGCTTCCGAAGGCAACATTGGATTTTCTTCTACAATCTGAAAAGCTAAATCACGAATTGATTCAATAATAATTGGATATTCTTTGTTGCGTGATGTCGGAACTTTTTCTGTCAAAATTTCTACTTCAGCCTTGAAATAAGGATCATTTGATACAAATTCTTTAACTTTGAAGCGTTTCATCCCTTGTAAAATCACCGTAATGTTTCCATCTGGCAATTTTATCATTCGCATGATTTTCGCAACTGTACCAACTGTATACAAATCGTCTTGTGTAGGATCTTCCACAGCAATTTCTTTCTGCGAAAGCACTCCAATAATGCGATCTTCTTTGTAAGCTTGTGTTAAAAGTTGTATAGATTTATCTCTACCCGCGGTAATTGGCGCAACCACACCCGGAAATAAGACAGTGTTTCTTAACGATAAAATAGGCAATACCGAAGAAATATCTTGCTTATTTAGCTTACTTTCTTCGTCTTTACTCATCAAAGGAATTAATTCGATTTCTTCTTCCATTACTTGTGCTAATGACAAATTGTCTATGTTCATAATTTTTTTATACGTTCAAAGTGTCAGTAAAACTATTTTTAACTGACGAAAGCCTTTCATAATAACAACATTATTAAGATTTGAATCTTGTCTAAAGCATTTAGAAAAGCGAGTATAAATAAGTCAAACGTTATGCCAATAAAATATATTGTCAGTTTTTCAATAAAGGTTTTGAATGAGGATGAATAATTATTTAGCAAAAGATAAATTTTATTCATAGTTTTAATATCAATACCACAAATAAAATTAATGATAAAATATTACATATCCTTCATCCTCTTAATATCAAGTTATACTACCATTTTTTCTCAATGGTCAAGCTTTTCACCAATCTCAGAAACCTACTCTTCTAATGGAATATATAAGTTAAAATCTATTTCATATGATGATTTTATACCCAATTTAAAAGGTGAATCAATTGTGTTTTTTAATCGAGAACGTGATAGCTTGAGACAAAATAAGGTATATTATAAACTAAATAGATCATTTGATTTAGATGAAAGTTTTCCTTTCTTTCTTGCAATAAGTAATGATGGGAGAAAAATAATCTATTTTACAAATTATATAAACAGCCAGGATTTAGAGGAAAGAAATGTTACTTATTATATTGATGGAAAAATAGCTAAAACTTATTCCTCTGAAGAGTTTACCAATTGTGATAAAAACAAAGAGAAATGCAGACTATTTTATGAAACCGAAAATAGAAATTTGTTCGAAAACTATACCTCAACCTACAAAGAGTACAATAAATCTTTATCAGAGAAAGATATTTTTTTAACTAAAAATTTCATTTTCAATAAAAATGATATTGAAGTTGTTTAAACAAATAAGAGTTCCCAAAAAATCAGCAAATTTGAATTGCAATAAAAAAAAACTAATAATTTGGAACTCCTTAGCAAATATAAAATTGAAGAATTGATATTACCTCATTTAAGTATAGGAAAACGAGGATTTAAGACAAAATTTGATTTAATAAAAGTTGTACAATTAATAATAAAACGCTTAAAAACGGGTTGTCAATGGCGAGAATTGAGTTTGAAAGAATATTTTTTAGACCAAAAAATAAGTTGGCAAAGTATTTATTATTATTTCAATAAATGGAGTAAAGATAGCTCTTTCAAAAATGTTTGGATCAACTTATTATCTAAAAATAAAAAATCATTGGATATGTCTTGCGTTCAATTAGATGGCAGCCATACTCGTTGTCGATTAGCAGGTGAAGCTGTTGGTTATCAAGGCAGGAAAAAATCAAAAACCACTAATATTATTTTTTTGTGTGATAATCAAGGTCAAATGCTAGCAATGGGTTCTCCTAAAAGTGGAACAAACCATGATTTATTCGAGATTAATAATGTTTTAAATGAAATTCTTCAGCTTTTGCAAGAAAGTGATATTTCACATCAAGGACTTTTTCTCAATGCTGACGCAGGTTTTGATAGTGATGATTTTAGAAGCTTACTCGAAAAAAACGAAATTATAGCCAATATAAAAGTCAATACAAGAAACTCTAGTTCAGTTGACAATGATTATTATTTTGATCCAAAATTATATAAAAGAAGGTTCAAAATTGAAAAAGCGAATGCTTGGATTGATTCCTTTAAATCCTTGCTTATCAGATTTGAAACTTCCGCTATTAACTGGATCAATCTACATTATATTGCTTTTACTGTTCTACTTATCAAAAAAATGAAAGTTTAAACAACTTTATTATTTACCTTATAGATAACAGAAAAAAGTTAACACTTTTTGATTTAAATAAAGGAGAAATTATCAAATCTAATATTGATTTTGATTCTATTTATCCTACTATAAAAAATATTGAACCTATAAAAAGCAAAATTTCAAATTATGAATATCCATATAAATATATCACTGATATTAAAAACATCAACACATATGAAACAATAGCCGAAAGTATAGGTAAGCTTTCAAATCTGAAATTTATTCCTTCAAGCTCTCAAAATAACTACAAACTTCATCGGATAGAAATAAGTGGCTACTTAAATAGAAGTGGAAAGTTTGAAATCGAAAATTTAGAAACAGATTCTATTTTCAATAAAAAACAAATTGAAGATTATCTTTTAAATTCAACATTTGAAACTGATTTTATTCCTAAAGAGGTTGATAAAATATATGTAACAAAATTCTTTGGAGGCTACAGAAATTATGATGATAAAATTGCTGAATTAGAAACGATAAAAGATAATGAAAAAAGAAGGATCGAAAAAGAAAAAAGACTTACTTTAGAAAAAATTGACGATGTATACATTCCAAAAAACTTATATGAATCATTAACAGAATTAGATAAAATATTAGATTTCGAAGCTAAAAAAAAACTAAAAGAATCTACAGGTACTTTTATGTTTAATTCTCATATGGGAGGTTTAGGAATGTGGATAAGAAACAATTGGGGAATTAATGGTGGTTCTAGATTATCGAAATATTTTAATGATAGAAATATTGGAAAACAAATGTTCGGAAACGATGCAATTTCTGGATTAATAATATCCCAATATATTCTTTGGTTAAAAGGAGATAAAACTGCTTGGAAAAAATGGGAGGTAGTATCTTACTAACTGTG
>NZ_DLJR01000046.1:87912-90757 GCF_002484365.1 Empedobacter sp. UBA7611 | reverse complement strand
AATATTAACAACCTAAAAATTCAAATCATTTAAAATGCACAACGGGTTAATTATTATTCATTTTGTAGATAGCAAAGAATAATAAATAGATCAACTTTTGTAATTCAGTTAATAGAAAAGAGAGATATTTGAGTGTATAAAATTATGAATTTTATACGATAGAAATGTACTATTTTACATTATTGTAAATATTTTTTAATAAATTAATACAAACAAAAAAACGCAACTAATTAAGTTACGTTTTTAGAATTATCTTTTATAAGATTATTTTGGATTTGTTACTTCAGAAACTGGCTCTCCAATATTTCCGTTTGGCTCCTCTATATGTAGCAAAGCTGCAACTGTAGGAGCGATGTCTGTCATATAAACACGGTTATTGTTTTTACCGTGTTTTATTCCCCAACCCATCAAAACAAATGGAATGTGAGCATCGTAAGAACCCCAAGTTCCGTGCGTTGTTCCGCCAGAATTTTGTTTTCCGCCGTACCATTGTGGCTCTAAAATATAAGTGATAGAACCGCTACGTTTACGATTATAACCATTTATCATGCGTTCTTTGATAATTGCAGGAACAGAAGCTTCTCCAATTTTATCCATATCAGCTACGAAAGAAACGCCATCAACTTTTTGCATAAATTTTACGATTTCTTCTTTGATATCTTCTTCGTCTAATTTATTTTGTTCGATTGTTTGATAATTCAAATGAACTTGATAATTTGTCAATGAACGTACAATATCAGTAGATTTGAATTTCTCTTGTAATTTAGCGTTCAATGCTTTTTTTACTTCTCCAGTTGGAAAGTATCCTGCATTACCTTTTTTATCTTGGAAATACTTTGGATTATGAGCTCCACCATGATCAGCAGTTAAGAAAACTAAATATTGTCCTTTTCCAACTTTTTGGTCTAAATGATTAAATAATTGTTCCAAGTCTTTATCTAAACGCAAATAAGTATCTTCGGCTTCGATTGTATTTGGAGAAAATTGATGTCCAACATAATCAGTAGAAGAGAAACTAACCGCTAAAAAATCTGTAATTCCTTTCTCATTTTGACCTAATTTTTCGTTATCAATAATTTCAATCGCAATATCTTTTGTCAACGAATTTCCGAAAGGAGTAGAGCGAATCAAACCTAAACCATTGTCTTTTTTCAACGCTTTCAAATCATAAGGAAATTGCATTTTATCTAATCCTTTATAATTTTCGCGATATGGATTTCCATCTTTTTCACTTTGTACATAAGTATCAATCGGATAAAGTGTGTTCCATTTGTCTAAATATTTTTCAGCAACTTTTTTATCATTGAATTTTTGTAACCATTTTGGCAACTCATTCATATAAAATGTACTCGAAACCCAGTTTCCAGATTCTCCATCAAACCAAAAAGCAGCATCAGCAAAATGACCTGCAGGTAATATTCCTCCACGATCTTTTAACGAAACTCCATATACTTTTGAACGGAAATTTGTTGATAATTTTAATTGATCAGTAACTGTAGATGTCAACAAGTTTTTTGGAGACATTTTTCCTGCTTTTGATGAAGTTCCAACCCCATTTACAGCATCATCTTGCGTACAATACATTTCTTGTCCTGTAGCTTGAATGATAAAATCGTTTCCAGCAATTCCGTGAATAGCAGGCACAGAACCTGTATAAATAGTGCTATGACCGATAGCTGTATAAGTAGGTATATAAGGAATATAGGTATTTTCGTTGCTAAAACCTTCGTTTAACATACGATTGAAACCTCCTGTAGAATATCTATCTTGGTAACGATATAAATAATCCCATCGCATTTGATCGACAACGATACCAACTACTAGTTTTGGACGGCTAACCTCTTGTTGCGCATATAGCGAAAGACCAGCAAATAACCCTAAAACACTTAAAAAAGTCTTATTAAATTTCATTTTAAAAATTTTACAATAGCAAATGTAACAATTAAATTTTGGGCTAAATTTAAATAATAATTAAAAAATTAGTAAATTAAACAAAATCATAAAAAAATAGAGTATGAGTGCAAAGCCTGTAGAAATAGTAGAAATTTTTGATGTTTCAATTGAGAAAGTGTGGAATGCCTTAACAACAAAAGCTGCTTTTGATAAATGGTATTTTGATATTGAGAAGTTTGTTCCAGAAGTTGGATTTGAGTTTGAATTTTATGGTGGATCATATTTACATCATTGTAAAATAGTAGAAGTAGAGCCGACTAAATTGTTAGCTTATACATGGAAATATCCAGTCTACGAAGGAAATTCTGTTGTTACATTTATTTTGGATGAATTAACAGATGAAATTGTTCCACAAACAAAATTAACGCTGATTCATGAAGGAATTGAAACTTTTCCGCCTGATGATAAGAATTTCTCACGCGAAAGTTTTGAAGCTGGTTGGACAGAAATTATCCGAATTAGTTTGAAAAATTATTTGGAAGGAAATTACGAAGAAGATTCGAAAGTAGAATAAATAAAAAAAGGAACTTCGTCAAGTTCCTTTTAAATTTTTTTAACAGCTTATTATTTTTTGAATAATACTGTGATTCCTTCTTGATTTGGTAAAATCGGACGAGGATCTTCTGCTGTTACTATTCCTGCTTTTTCTTTTCTTAAATTCGCAACCCAAAATGGAATCCAAGAAATAGCCATCGTTGCAAAAAAGATGATACCCCAGAATCCGCATAAAGCGATTGTTAAGAATAATAAGAAACCTAAAAATTGAATCATGATTTTATTTTTATGTGATACAAACTTAGTAAATAAAATTTATAGAAATACTAATATTAATCACTTTTCTTTCATCAAACGATTTCTTAAATTTGTGAGATAAGTAAACAATAATAAATAA
>NZ_DLJR01000046.1:0-87891 GCF_002484365.1 Empedobacter sp. UBA7611 | reverse complement strand
TGGGGTGCTCAAACAGAACGTTCTCGTAACAACTTTAAAATTGGTCCTGCGGCTTCTATGCCTCACGAAATTGTAGAAGGTTTCGCTTATCTTAAGAAAGCTGCTGCTTATGCAAATGCTGAATTAGGTGTTTTACCAGTTGAAAAACGTGATGCTATTGCTGCTGTATGTGACGAAATTTTAGCAGGAAAATTAGATGATCAATTTCCTTTAGTAATTTGGCAAACAGGTTCAGGAACTCAATCTAATATGAATGTGAATGAAGTTGTTGCTAATCGTGCGCAAGTTTTAGCTGGATTCAAAATTGGAGAAGGTGAACCAGTTCTTAAAGCGAATGACGACGTTAACAAATCTCAATCTTCTAATGATACTTTCCCAACAGGTATGCACATTGCTGCTTACAAAGCAGTTGTTGAAGTAACAATTCCAGGTGTTGAGCAATTACGTGACACATTAGCTAAGAAAGCAGAAGAGTTTAAATCTGTTGTAAAAATTGGTCGTACACACTTAATGGATGCAACTCCATTAACTTTAGGTCAAGAGATTTCTGGATATGTAGCGCAATTAAACCACGGTTTAAAAGCTTTAAGAAATACATTAGAGCATTTATCTGAAGTTGCTTTAGGTGGAACTGCTGTAGGTACAGGTCTTAACACGCCAGAAGGATACGATGTTTTAGTTGCTAAATACATTGCTGAATTTACAGGTCATCCATTTGTAACAGCAGAAAATAAGTTCGAAGCATTAGCTGCTCACGATGCAATCGTAGAAACTCACGGAGCTTTGAAACAATTAGCTGTTTCATTAAACAAAATTGCAAATGACGTTCGTATGTTAGCTTCTGGACCTCGTTCAGGTATTGGAGAAATTATCATTCCAGAAAACGAACCAGGATCTTCTATCATGCCAGGTAAAGTAAATCCAACTCAATGTGAGGCATTAACAATGGTTGCAGCTCAAGTTATGGGTAACGATGTTGCAATTACAATTGGAGGAACTCAAGGTCATTATGAATTGAATGTTTTCAAACCAGTTATGGCTGCAAACTTCTTACAATCTGCACGTTTATTAGGAGATGCTTGTGTGTCTTTTGATGAGCATTGTGCGCAAGGTATTGAGCCAAATTATGCTCGTATCAAAGAATTAGTTGATAATTCATTAATGTTAGTTACAGCACTTAATACGAAAATTGGTTACTACAAAGCTGCTGAAATTGCTCAAACAGCTCACAAAAATAACTCAACGTTAAAAGAAACTGCAATCGCATTAGGGTATGTAACTGCTGAAGAATTTGACGAATGGGTAAAACCAGAAGATATGGTTGGTTCTTTGAAATAAGAAATTTTAAATCATTATATAAGAAGAGGTTGCCTAAGCAGCCTCTTTTTTTGTTAAATTTATTTAAATTTGAGAAAAAGTTCCTTTATTAAGTGGAAAAATTGTAACTTTAATAAAAGTTTAGAATTATGGCAACTGTTAAACTAAAAAAATACGAACAAATCATAAATGAAATCCCTGAAGTAAGAGATTTTACGAGTGTTTATTTTTACGTAAATCGTTATAATATTGATCAAAAATACATTCAATATCTTGATGAATTATCAACGTTAAAAGACGAAATAATCTCAAGTTGGTTAAATATCACAACGCGTACATACAGAAATTATAAAACGAAAGATGTTTCTCTAAAAGATAATACAAAAGAGCATATTGTTTTATTGATTTCTTTATACAAACACGGTATGGAGGTTTTCAATACAAAAGATGATTTCGAGAAATGGTTAACGACGCCTAATGTTTTGTTAGATAAAAAATCGCCAGCAGATTTTCTTGATACAGTTTCAGGTCTGAAATTTATCGATAATCGTTTGACTGCGATAGAATACGGAGAAAACGTCTAACAATGTTAGTTTACAATATTCGTAAAGCGAAATATTCAAAATCATTACAAGCTTCTGGAGTCGCGAACAGATGGAATAAAAATGATGAATTTGTTATTTATACAGGAAGTTCTCGTGCGCTCTCAACCTTAGAATTGGTGGTGCATCGAAGTTCTATTAGCATTGATAATTCGTACAAACTATTAGTGATAGAAATTGATTGTGAAGAAGATGAAATTTATGAAATTAAAAAGTCTAAATTACCTAGGAATTGGCAATCTGTAGAGGCTTATCCCGAGTTACAAGAGATTGGTTCTGCTTGGTATCAGGATTTTAAATATTTGGTTATCAAAGTTCCATCGTCAATCATTCCAAAAGAATATAATTATTTAATCAATACAAAACATCCTGATTTTTCTTCAAAGGTTAAAATCAAAGAATTAGAAGATTATAATTGGGATGATCGTTTGTTATAAAACACAAAAAAATCGACTAAATATTTAGCCGATTTTTTTATGAATATTTTAAAGTTTTTTAAATCTTTTTATACTTTAACAATAAACTATTTGTTACAACACTTACACTACTCAAAGCCATTGCAGCACCAGCAATCATAGGATCTAACAAAAATCCATTAATTGGATAAAGTACTCCAGCAGCGATTGGAATTCCGATTACATTGTAAATAAATGCCCAGAATAAATTTTGATGAATTGTTTTGACTGTTTGTGTTGAAAGATTAATCGCATGATCGATTTTTGTCAAATCTCCTCCAATCAATGTAACTTCTGCCACATCAATCGCTATATCAGAACCATTTCCCATCGCAATCGAAACATCTGCTTGAGCCAACGCTGCACTATCATTAATTCCATCACCAACCATTGCGACAACTTTTCCTTTTTGTTGCAAATCTTTGATAATATTCATTTTATCATTTGGTAAAGCATTTGCGACAACTTGATCAATTCCGACTTGTTTTGCAATTGCATTTGCCGAAAATTCATTGTCACCAGTTACCATCCAAACTTCAATTCCTTTTTCGTGAAAAGCATTAATAGCTTCAACAGAAGTAGCTTTTATTTCATCAGAAATTCCAATTAATCCCAAAACTTTTTCATCATTTCCAAAGAAAGAAGTGGTATAATTTTTAGTCGTAAAATCTTGAATAGCTTCTTCAATCTTTTCATCAATCTGAATATTTAATTCAGTTATCCAACTTGTTTTTCCTACATAATAAACGTTATTTAAAATATTAGCTTTCAAACCTTTTCCAGATATATCTTCAATTTTTAGTTCAGGTAAAA
Organism: Empedobacter sp. UBA7611; assembly: GCF_002484365.1. NCBI lineage: Bacteria > Pseudomonadati > Bacteroidota > Flavobacteriia > Flavobacteriales > Weeksellaceae > Empedobacter > Empedobacter sp. UBA7611. Next base: position 84,704 of record NZ_DLJR01000046.1, on the reverse strand, counting down.
TATCTTGCTTACCAATATGTTCTGTAATCGCTTTTGCTAAAGGATGTTGCGAATTATTTTCGATTGTGTAAAGTATATTTTTAGCAGAATCATCAAACCAAATCAATTCTTGAACTTTTGGTTTTCCTTCGGTAATTGTTCCTGTTTTATCTAAAATAATGGTATCAATTTTTTTAGATAGTTCTAAACTTTCGGCATTTTTGATTAAAATTCCTTGCTCAGCACCTTTTCCCATTCCAACCATAATCGCTGTTGGGGTAGCTAAACCAAGCGCACAGGGACAAGCTATAACAAGCACAGTAATCATCGATAAAAGAGCCATTGTAAAGGCATTTTCTTGACCTAAAACTAACCAAGTAATAAACGTTAGAATTGCAATAATAATCACAATTGGAACAAAAACACCTGCAATTTTATCTACCAATTGTTGAACTGGAGCTTTACTTCCTTGCGCATTTTTTACTGATTGAATAATTTGAGCCAAAAGCGTATCATTCCCAACTTTCAACGCTTTATATTGAATAGGAGAGTTTTGATTTAAAGTTCCTGAAAAAACATTCGCATCAATTCCTTTTTCTACCGGAATTGGCTCTCCTGTCAATGAACTTTCATCGATAAAAGATTCTCCCGAAACAATAATTCCATCAACCGCAATTTTATCTCCAGGTTTTGCAACAATCAAATCGCCAATTTGTACATCTTCAATCTTCACTTCAACCTGATTTCCATCTTTCACAACCAACACAGTATTAGGTTGTAAACCGATTAATTTCTTGATCGCTTCGGAAGTATTTCCTTTCGCACGTTCTTCCATCAATTTACCAATCAAGATAAAAACGATGATTAAACCAGCAGCCTCGAAATAAGGATGCGCGTGTAAACCTTTGCTGTGCCAATATTCTGGAAATAATGTATTGAAAACGCTAAAAAGATAGGCTACACTAGTACTCAAAGCAACCAAAGTATCCATATTAGCCGATTTATTTTTCAATTGTTTCCAAGCACCGACGAAAAATTGTTGTCCAAAAATAAAAAGAATTGGCGTAGAAAGTGCCCACATAATGTAATTTCCGTAAGGCATATCCATAAAAAACATTCCGATAATAAATAAAGGAACTCCAAATATTAGCGCCCAAATCACTTTATTTTTCAGCGTTTTATATTTTTCTTCGTGAAGTTGTTCTATTTCTTCATCTTGATTTTTAGACTCATCAATCACCAAATCATAGCCAACTTCTACTAAAGCATTTTTCAAATTTTCTGGAGAAACAAGAGTAGGAATGTACTCGATTTTTCCCATTCCATTTCCGTAATTCACCTCCGCATTTACAACGCCCAACTGACGATTAAGATTCGCTTGAGAACTACTCGCACACGAAGCACACGTCATATTGAGAACGGGATATGATTTTTCGACAGAATCTATTTTGAAGTTATTTTGCTTTAAAGTTTCATAGATTTTAGGGGAAACTTTCCATAATTTTTTTGCCGAAACATTAATCGTTTTAGCGTTTAAATTCACAGTATATTCATCAAGATTTTCTGTTTCAGAAAGTAATTTATTGATTAATTCAACATCTTTTTCTGAATTCAAATTGATAATCGGTATAGTAAGTGTTTGTGCATTCATAACAGTAATTTTATAGGACAAATTTCCAAAGATTTTGGCGAGAAAGTATTATATAATTAGAGGTTAAAGTTACACTTTTTACCAATTACTTTAAGATGATATTAAAACGTTTTACGCCATCATTTTGTTGATAATACAAATAACCTTTGTGCGCTTCTATAATATTTTTGGAAAGTGTCAAACCAATTCCTGCGCCGTCTTTTCGTGTTGTATAAAAAGGTAAAAATATTTTGGAAATGATTTCTTCATCAATCAATTGTCCAGAATCTTGAATAATAATTTGCAATCGATTATCGGTTTGTTTCGATGAAATTTCAAATGATTTAATTTCTGCATTTTCTAATGAATAAATCGCATTTTTGATTAAGTTAATCAAAACTTGTTCAAACAAAATTCGATCAATTTCAACTTCAATATTTTGTGGAATTAAATTCTGAAATACAATAATCTACAATTTTATTTCGTTCTATTTCATTCAAATTATTTAAATTATCAGTAATTTTTTGAGGAATAAATTTTGTGAAACTTCAAGATTCGCATTCGTAGCAACAATTATACGAACATCAACTTTTCTTGGTTAACTTTCTCCCAAACGAATAATTTCTTTATTCTGTATGACTTGTAAAAGTTTTGCTTGCAAATGATTTGGTAAATTTCCAATTTTATCTAAAAAAAATGTTCCATTTATGGGAATTGATTTTGGTTTTTTGGATATGATGAAAATTCAATTGAAAGAAGGAAGAGATTTAAATTTAATGATTTCCTCCGATACAATTTCGAATGTATTAATAAATGAAACCGAAAAAAAAAATTTTGGAGAAACGTTATTACGTCAAAGATTATGTTAAATAGAAAATGATTAAATTTATACAAAGATAAAAAGAAGTGTATAAAGAATATTTAACTCCAATTTCCATAAAAGGAATAATCGAAATGAATGGGAATTACCTGGAGGAAGTTTAGAACCAAATGAATTGCCAGAAGAAACTCTTGAACGTGAAATTTATGAAGAATTAAATATAAAGTGTAAAGTTTCAAAAATTGTTGATTCTTGGGCTTTTGGGGTTATTCCAATTAAAACTGTATTTATTGTTACATATTTAATTGATGTAAATAGTATTCGGTACAATGTTATAATAAGTAAAGAACATTCAAATTTTGGATTATTTAATTTTGGATAATTAGAACATATGGATATTCCGATAGGATATCTAAATTCTATAAAAATATCTAAATAGGAGATTGTTTAAATCCTTACTTAACATAATAAAGATTATTAACATTAATATTTCATAGAAATAATAATGTTATAATATATATTATGTTAAATTGAATAAACTTATACCACTAACTTATATTTAATGTTGCGTTTAAATATTTTTCATTAAATTTATAATTAACAAATTGAACCAATCCTATGTTGATGGTTCAAATGGTTCAAACTTAACGTTTACGAAACAAAAATAAAATCTATAAAAAAAACCTCCAAATTATTGGAGGTTTTTAGCTATATAAATAATTGTGATTACATTTTTGGCATTCCTGGGAATCCACCTGCAGGCATATTTTTATACATTGTTTCCATCATCTTTTTACCATTTGAAGAATTCATAAATTTCATCATTTTTCCCATTTCAGAGAATTGTTTCAATAATTGATTCACTTCTTGTAAAGATGTTCCAGAACCAGCTGCAATTCTTTTCTTACGAGAATTATCGATAATATTTGGATTTTGACGCTCTTTTTTTGTCATTGAGTGAATAATCGCTTCAACACCTTTAAAAGCATTGTCATCAATATCTACATCTTTTAATGCTTTTCCAGCACCAGGAATCATTCCGACCAAATCTTTCATATTACCCATACGTTTGATTTGCTGAATTTGTTTTAAGAAATCATCAAAATCGAAGCTATTTTTTGCAATTTTCTTTTGCAAACGTTTTGCTTCTTCTTCGTCAAATTGCTCTTGAGCACGCTCTACTAACGAAACAACGTCACCCATTCCCAAAATACGATCAGCCATACGTTCTGGATAGAAAACATCTAAAGCTTCCATTTTCTCACCAGTAGAAATAAATTTGATTGGCTTATCAACAACAGTTCTAATCGTTAAAGCAGCTCCACCACGTGTATCACCGTCTAATTTTGTTAAAACAACTCCATTATAATTTAACACTTCATTGAAGGCTTTTGCAGTATTCACAGCATCTTGACCTGTCATAGAATCTACAACAAATAAAGTTTCGGTTGGATTAACTGTTTGGTGAACGCGACGAATTTCATCCATCATTTGTTCATCAATTGCCAAACGACCAGCTGTATCGACAATAATTACATTATTTCCGTTTTGTTTTGCTTGTGCAATCGCTGATTGAGCAATTTCTACAGGATTTTTGTTTTCTAAATCAGCATAAACATCCACACCAATTTGCTCTCCTAAAACTTGCAACTGATTGATGGCAGCTGGACGATAAACGTCACCAGCAACTAATAATACTTTTTTGTTTTTCTTAGTTTTTAGGAAATTAGCTAATTTACCAGAAAAAGTTGTTTTACCAGAACCCTGTAAACCAGCAATCAAAATAATTGTCGGATTATCGTCTACTTTCAGTTCAGTAACCTCACCTCCCATTAATTTTGCTAATTCATCATGAACAATTTTTACCATTAATTGTCCAGGATTAAGCGACGTAATTACGTTTTCACCTAAAGCCTTTTCTTTTACCGTATTTGTAAAATCTTTTGCAACTTTATAACTAACATCGGCATCAACAAGGGCTCTACGCACCTCTTTTACGGTTTCTGCAACGTTAATTTCTGTAATTTGTCCTTTTCCTTTTAAGGTATGTAATGCTTTATCTAATTTATCCTGAAGATTTTGAAACATTTTGAGTCAATTTTAGGACACAAATATAAAAAAATTATACCGAATAATATAAAATCACACAACAAGGGTTTTAATTAGGTTATAATGATTAACTTGCGTGCTCAAATTTTGGTTGAATGAAAAAAGGTTTAATACTATTTTTATTCTTTGTTACTGGGGTGGTTTTCAGTCAAACAAAGAATAATCAAACTTATTATTTTTTTTCCATCGCTTATGGACAAGATAATGAGGTTTATGTAACAGATGTTTATGAAGCAAGCATCGATAACAAAGATATCTATGGCAAACTGGCAGATAGATATACAAAGTTTCAGAATTATTTATTAAAAAATGGAACGATTGGTTCTTTAAAAGAAATTCAAACGGGTTACGAAAAGAATTATCAGAAAAAAGAACAAGCGGAAGCTGAACAAAAATATTTTCTATCTACATTAGAAAAACAACAATTTACAGCGAAAATGGTTAATTATTCGCTTTAAAACATAAAAAATCCACTTCAAACGAAGTGGATTTTTTTATTTCTTTTTTGAACTGATTTATTGATCATTCAATAATCTTGCAGCTTCTTTTGCAAAATAAGTTGAAATTAGGTCTGCTCCTGCTCTTTTGAAACAAGTTAAAGATTCTAAAATAACTTTATCATTATCTAACCAACCTTTTTCTACAGCAGCTTTTATCATTGCGTATTCACCTGAAACTTGATAAACAGAAACCGGAACTTGTAAATTATCTTTCACTAATTTCACAATATCTAGATAAGCCATCCCTGGTTTTACCATCAAAATATCTGCACCTTCTTCTACATCTGCAATTGCTTCACGCAGCGCTTCTTGCGAATTATGGTAATCCATTTGATAGGTTTTTTTATCTTTCGGAATTTCTTGAGAATCAACTGGTGCAGAATCTAAAGCAGTACGGAAAGGTCCATAAAAAGATGAAGCATATTTCGCAGCATACGTCATAATTCCTACATTATGAAAACCGTTTTCCTCCAACGCAGCACGCATCGCTCCTATTCGACCATCCATCATATCAGAAGGCGCAACAAAATCGGCACCAGCTTCTGCATGAGACAACGTCATTTTTACCAAAGCATCAACTGTTTCATCATTAATAACTTCCCCATTTTTGATGATTCCGTCGTGACCATAAATTGAATATGGATCTAAGGCAACATCAGGCATTACAATCATTTCTGGAACAGCATCTTTAATTGCTTTGATTGTATTTTGCATCAATCCGTTTGGATTCCAAGCCTCTTTACCTGTGTTATCTTTTAAGTTATCACTAACTTTACAATATATGTTAACTGATTTTATACCTAAATCCCAAATTTCTTTTACTTCTTTTACAGTATTGTCAAGAGATTGGCGGTAAATACCTGGCATTGCAGCAATTTCTTCCTTTACACCTTCTCCTTCAGCCATAAAAATTGGTAAAATAAAATCGTTTGGTGACAAATGATTTTCGCGAATCATACTACGAATTGATTCGTTTTTGCGTAGTCGTCTATGTCTGTTATATAAAAACATTTTATTAAAATTTTAGACAAATTTACTCGATTTCATTTGAATAAGGCTAATGAATAATATCAATTATATTTATTAATTTTAAAAGAAAATCAATCATTTGAATAATCAGTTAAAATATTTGTCATTCATCATATTATTTGGATTAATTTCTTGTGGGATCACAAGAAGAATTTATAAATTCAGTTAAAACAATCAAATTCAAAAAATAAATTTAAACTTGCGCAAACGTAGCTAAACAAATATCTTTGCAGCATGCGAATAGATATTATCACTGTTTTACCCGAATTATTAGTTAGTCCATTTTCTGCCTCGATTATGAAACGTGCGCAAGACAAAGGTTTAGCTGAAATTCATGTTCACGATTTGAGAGATTTTGGAAAAGGACGTTATCGTCATGTAGATGATTATCCGTACGGAGGAACTTCTGGAATGGTGATTATGTGCGAACCTTTGGACAAAATAATTTCGAAATTGAAAGATGAACGCGCGTATGATGAAATTATTTATTTGACGCCAGATGGAGAAACGTTGAATCAAACAATTGCGAATGATTTGTCGTTGAAAGGAAATCTTATGATGATTTGTGGACATTACAAGGGAATCGATCAACGTATTCGAGATATGTATGTGACAAGAGAAATTTCGATTGGCGATTATGTACTTTCTGGTGGAGAATTTGGCGCAATTATTTTGGCTGATTCTATTATTCGATTGTTACCTGGCGTAATTGGAGATGAGACTTCTGCCCTTTCAGATTCGTTTCAAGATGATTTGTTAGCGCCACCAATTTATACACGTCCAGCCGAATATAAAGGCCTTAAAGTTCCAGATGTTTTACTTTCAGGTAACTTTCCTAAAATTGAAGAATGGTTGCATGAAAAAGCTGTTGAACATACAAAAGAACGTCGCCCAGATTTATTAGAAAAAAGATCAAAATAAATAGAAAAAGCTTCAGAAATTCTGAAGCTTTTTTAGTATTTACTATTTAATTCGATGAATATATTCAATTACTTTATCGTTAAAAATTTGTGGTTGATCGACATTCACGACATGTCCACAATCTTCGATAACAATCAATTCTGAATGTTTGGTATGTGCTTTTATTAATTCCTGAATCGAAGGCAAAAACATATGATCTTCAGCACCCATCACATATAAAGTCGGAATATTCAATTCAACTTTTCGAAACCATTTTAGCAATGGATTGACATCCGCAGTAAGTTTGAACCATTTCAAAAATTCTTTTTGATACAATTTTTTCGCTTCATTGATAAATAATAACCTTGATTCTTTGTGCGTATTTTTTGGCATGATAGCGAAAGCAAAAATTCGATACAAGATCAAATAAGGCAACATATGTTTGAACGTATTTCCAACATTAATCAAAAATTGACATTGAAAATTAATTTTCATAATTGCGCCTCCCATCACCATTGATTTGAATCGCTCCGAATAATCTTCTGCTAATTGTCGAATCACAATCGTTCCCAAAGACATCCCAACAAAATGTGTTTTATCAATATTTAAATGATCTAAAACATCAATGACATCTTTTGAAACTGATTTGAAAGTATAACGTTTTTCAAAAAGTGCTTTCAAGTTTTTCTTAGAACGTCCGTGTCCTCTCAAATCCATTAACAAAACATTAAAATGTTTGCGAAATTCACGCAATTGCTTGAACCAAATCGTAGAACTTCCTCCTGCTCCATGAACAAAAGTCACCCATTCTGTACTCGTTGGATGATTATATGTAGTGTATGCTAACAATTTTCTAAATAAGTTTTTGCAAAATTAAACTAAAAACTATGCCAAGCATAATAATTTCTACGTTTTAAGAAATTTTTAATCTTCATCATCGTCGTCATCTATAAAAGAACCTGCCTTTTTCAAGTAAAAAACATCGTTCATTACTTCAGCTTTCACATAATTTAGCTTTTCTTGCTCTTTCATTCGATCTGTAAATAACGTTCCTGTTAAATGATCGTATTCGTGCTGAAAAATAACCGCTGTAAAACCTTCAACTGTTTCATCATGAAAATTTCCATCCAAATCATAATATGCCAATCGAAGAACCAAGCTTCTATACACTTTTCCGAAAATATCAGGAATAGACAAACAACCTTCGCGACCGTGACGAACAATGTCCGAATACCACGTGATTTTTGGATTGATAATAAACTCAAAAGGTTCGCCTTCTTTGTCAAAACGTTGCACCCAAACCGCGTTGCGATTAATTCCAATTTGTGGAGCTGCAATACCAACACCTTTACTTGCCTCGTCTTGAACCGTTGCATACATACGATCGGCCAATAATTTGATTAATGGATCTTTTGGATCAATATCAATAGAAGTTGATTTTAAGATTTTTGTATCTGCATCCGAAGTTGTTAATAAAACACGAAAAGGATCATAGGATTTCTTTTCTTTTATTAATGTTAATTCTGCCTTTGCTAATGGCGTATAAACAATGTTTTTCATATTTTTTGATTGAGCAAATAATGCAGAAGAACAAATCAATAAACTATAGGTTAATGTTTTTATCATTTTTTAAGTATCAATTTGTCTAAAGAATATTTTCCTGCGCCTGATAAAAATATAACTAAATAATTGATTAAGTAGAATAATCCCAATTCTTTTTTACCAAAATCATGATCTGCATGCACGATAAATACAGCAACTAACATTGTAATGATTAGTGGAATTACCGCCAAACGAGTAAATAATCCGACCAAAACTAAAAAAGCACAAAGTATTTCCGCAAAAACAGTTAAACCTAAAGAAATTTCTGGTCCAAGTCCAATTGGATCTCCAAATTCGAAATTTCCATTGATTAATTTTTGCAATTTTCCGAATCCGTGTGTAAACATAAATCCACCAGCAGCTAAACGTACTAATAACAATGATAAATCGATAAATGCTGGTTGATTTCCTAAAAGTTTAAATTTTGTGCTCATTTTTTTATTTTTTTTTCAAATATAAGTTCTAGTTTTTACGTTCACCTTTAAATAGATCAAGAAATCTACATTTTTGGATTAATTTTGGTTAATCTTTCTATTCAAGAATAAAAAAATACAACATATGTTAAAAAACATTGCTTTAATTACGATATTATTTTCAGGATTTGCATTTGCTCAAAAATCTGAATTACAGCAAAATGATGTTTTAGGAAATCCAACTTTTATTGAAGAATCGATGCAAAAAGCACGTATTCGCATGAAGTTTATCGAAGGTTACGAAACCGAATATTACACAAAATCAACGTATAATAAAGATGGAAATCCAACAAAATGTGATTATTTTGATGAAGCTGGAAATAAAACTTTTGCTGAAACATTTAATTATAATGAATCGAATAAATTGATTTCGAGAGAAATGAAAAACAATGACGAAAGTTTAGTTTTCAATTTTGATTACGAATATACAACAGATGGTTATATCGTGACGAAAAGCGAAAATGATGTCAATGTTTCTAAAACGGAATATAAATTAGATCAAAATCAGAATGTAACTTACGAAAGAGAAACTAATTTATTGGAAGATTCGGATGTTTTTATCGAGAAAACGTTTCAATATCAAAATGGATTTTTAGTCAAAACATTGGTGAAATATAATCAAGGAACTTATACGTTGAATTATAAAAATGACGCAAAAGGCAATCCAATAGAGGAAACTTATGTAGACAAAGACAATAAACAAGTCAATAAATATGTTCGAAAATTTGATGAAAACAATAATATTATCGAAGAAACAGTGCTTGATGAAACAGGAAAAGTAAAGAATATTTCGACGATTAAATATCAATATGATAATCACAAAAATTGGACAAAACGCACACAATACGCCAAAGATATCGATCAACCAATTTCAAATACAACAAGAACAGTACGTTACTAAAAATACAAGAGCCAAGCTAATTTGGCTCTTTTTTATTTGATTATTTAACTAAATGTCATTAAATTTATTCAAATCAATCATTTAACTTCATCTATTATGATCAATAATGTGCAAGAATTTAATCGACTTTTTCAGTTATACCAAAAAGATAATCGTTTCAATTTGTACATAAATGATTATCCTAAAAACGAATTTTTATTTCAATTTTATTCAGATGAAATTGAAGATTTGAATATAGAATATGTTGATTCTACTTCAAATTCTATCAAGAAAATACATAATTATCGCTCAAAATTAAGTGATTTTTTTCAGCCCGAAGAGCTTCCAACATTAGAGATTAAATCAATTTCTGGTTATTTTAGTCATTTTGATTTTTATTTTATGACCAATGAAAAAACCTTTGTATTTAATTATATTCATCGCGATTTTTTATCTCAACTAATTGATATTCTTCTTGCTGAATTAGATTGTAATTTTATCAGCCGATTAAAGACTGAACTTTTAATCAATTTAGAATATGATTAATTTTTTTGTTAAACTTTTTTCAGCGACATTGTTTGACTTTTAAAAGAATTCATTTTGCTTAAAGCAAAGTAGAATGAATTTTGATCGAATTAATGAAAAGTTGAGCATCTTAGCAGATGCAGCGAAGTATGATGTTTCGTGTTCATCGAGCGGAAGTAAAAGACAAAACCAAAACAAAGGCTTAGGAAATGCATCTATGTCGGGGATTTGCCATTCGTTTACAGAAGATGGTCGATGCGTTTCTTTACTCAAAATTCTATTAACGAATCATTGTATTTATGATTGTGCTTTTTGCGTTTCTCGAAAAAGTAATGATGTAAAACGTGCTGCTTTTACAGTGCAAGAAGTGGTTGATTTAACGATTAATTTTTATCGTCGAAATTATATTGAAGGTTTATTCTTAAGTTCTGGAATTTTCAAAAATACTGATTTCACGATGGAACGCTTGCTTTTGATTGCGAAAAAGTTACGTCTTGAAGAGAATTTTAATGGATATATTCATCTCAAAACGATTCCTGGAGCGAGTGATGAATTATTGAAAGAAGCTGGTTTATATGCTGATCGAATGTCCATAAATCTCGAAATGCCAACAGAAGAAGGACTTAAATTAGTTGCACCAGAAAAATCACACGAAGATGTAAAAAAACCTTTAGGATTTATTCATCAACAACGAGTTGAGTTTAATGCTGAACGAAAATTAATCAAATCTACTCCAACCTTTGTTCCTGCTGGGCAATCTACACAAATGGTAATTGGTGCAACGCCCGAAAATGATATGCAAATTATGTATACAGCAAATCAATATTACAATGATTTCCAGTTAAAACGTGTGTATTATTCAGGTTTTATTCCAATCAATCACAATGATAATATGTTGCCGTCTATCGGAACTCAACCACCTTTGTTACGAGAGAATAGACTGTATCAAACAGATTGGTTAATGCGTTTTTATCAATTTGATGTAACGGAGATTCTTAATCAACAAAATCCTCATTTGGATACTGATATTGATCCAAAATTGAGCTATGCTTTACGAAATTTACATCTTTATCCGATTGATATTAATACAGCCGATTATCATTTAATTCTACGAATTCCGGGAATTGGTGTTCAATCTGCGAAGAAAATTGTTACCGCTCGAAAGTTTGGGAAAATCTATTCTTATCAATTAAAACGTCTTGGAATTGCTTACAATAGAGCAAAATTTTTCATGACGTGTGCAGATGATCAATTTCAACAAAAAGATTTGCTTGGTTCGCAAATTAAAAATAGAATTTTGAGTTTTAGTAAAAGTAAATATCTTAAAAATCAGCCAAATCAATTAAATCTTTTTGACTAATGGAAATTTATGTTTTTGATAATAGTTTTGAAGGTTTTTTAACGCTGATTTTTGATTATTATGTTAGAAAACCGAAGCAAATAAAAGTAGTTTCTGAAAGAGATTTTTTACCATCGATGTTTGATGAAGTTTATACTGTGATTACAGATGAAACAAAAGCAAAAAGAGTACATAAAAAACTAAAAGACAAACTAAATAAAACCAGTTACAAAGCTATACAAGCTGTTTTCTTGTCAGAAGAAGCTGAAGCCTACGAAAAGCTGTTTTATTATTGTTGTTTAATCATAAATGAAACAGCTGCAGTTCAATTAAATTATGGAAATGATTATGTTTTTTATGTCATGAAAATGTATCGATCAGTTCATCGAGAAAAGCATCATCATGAAGCATTTATCCGTTTTGAAAAGATTAATCAAGATTTATTTTTTGCGAAAACTGATCCAAAATATAATGTTTTACCTTTAATTATTAATCATTTCAGAAAAAGATATGCTGACCAGAATTGGATTATTTACGACACGATTCGAAAATATGGAATTTATTATGAAAAATCTTCTGGAAATGTTCAACAAATACAATTAAATTTTACACCAAAATCTTCAACTGCTCTAACTGAATACATTGATGTAAATGAAAATTTGTACCAAGAATTGTGGAAATCTTATTTTAATTCGACAACAATCGAAGCAAGGAAAAATTCGAAGTTACAAATCCAAATGATGCCCAAACGTTTTTGGAAACACTTGACAGAGTATAACTAAAAAAGGCTACGAAATTTGTAGCCTTTTGTGTATTTTTTATTTCTTTGGTAAGAAAACTTCCGCCATCATACAACGGGCACTTCCTCCACCTAATTTTTCAATCAAATCTATCTTAACAGGTAAAATTGGGTTATAAGCCTCAATTTTAGAAATTTGTTCTTGATTAAGCGAATTATAAGCCGTTTGCGACATCACCAAATATGATTGTCCTAAACCACCTACTTGCAACATATTTCCAGCAAATTGATGCATTTGCGCTTCTGTAATTGCAATAATTTCTTTTCCAGCTTCTAATAAGTACTCACAAACCGCTTTCTTTTCTTTTTTATCATCGATAGAATCTAAACAAATAATCGCATATTTATCTGCAATACACATCATTACATTGGTGTGATAAATCGGTTTACGTTCTCCATTTACAGTTTGATTCGCATGAAAAATAACTGGTGTATATTCTAATTCCTCACAAAATTCAATCAATAAATCTTCGTCAGTTCGTTGAGAAATACATGCATAAGCCAGTTCATGTTCACGATCAAGAATAATACTTCCTGTTCCTTCCAAGAAAATTTCGTCTTCTTCTGCCGATGTAAAGTCAATCACATCATCTATATGAAAACCTTTTTCTTCCAACAAACTCAATACATCTTCCTCACGACGCTCTTCTCTCCTGTTTTTTGCAAACATCGGATACAACACTACATTTCCGTTATCGTGAAAAGAAATCCAATTGTTCGGAAAAATAGAATCTGGCGTATGTGGCGAAGCAGTATCTTTGATCGTGATAACATTTACACCTTTCGAACGCAAAGCAGAAACCATTCCTTGAAATTCTTCTAACGCTTCTTTCTGAATATCTTCTTGAGAATCTGTTGTTTCCGTTTGGAAATAATTATTAACAGCCGTTTCTGGATTGTAATAAAAAGCTGTTGGCTCAACCATCAAAATAGTTGATGTATATTGTTTTTGTTTCATGTTATTTTCTGATTAATGGCATTGTAGAACATCTCAATAAACCTCCCATTTTAGAGACTTCTCTGTAATTAATTCGTTCCACTTTTATGTTCCATACATTTTCTAAATGATCATTTAAACGCGTAAAATTTTTCTCAGAAACAACAACTTCAGGAGAAATTGAAAACACATTAGGATTCATCCAATACATTTCTTCTTTTGTCACTTCGAATAAATTTTCTTTCCCAAAAATATCGACAATTTGCTGATATTCATGCTCAAATAAAAAGCCGTCTTTATAAATAATCGCTTTATCTTTCCCAACAGGATTAAATGTACAATCTAAATGTAAAATTCCTTCGTAAGGATCTTCATCATTCTTTTTCAATTCAAAATCCAAGACGTTTTTATTGGGAAATTTAGCTTTGATATACTCTACAAATTCAACATTTGTGCGTCCTGTTTTATAATTTTTGAAATCAGCTTGTTTGTACGTTCCAACAAAAATATAGTCGTTATACAAAATTACATCGCCACCTTCTACATAAACTTCTTCTGGTAACGCATTGATTTTATTTCCTTTGAATTGACGTTTTATTTCGCGATAGGCTTGTAATTCTTCTAAACGATCTGGAATAATATTCGCGATAAAGAATTCATCTTCAATTACAAAACCGACATCACGAGAAAAAACTTGATTACAATCTTCGATCAATGTTGGACGTAAAACTTCAACATTATATTTCTTCAAAACTTGTTCAAATTCTGACATTTCCGCAATCAAATCTTCTTCTTTTGGATAATCGTTATTCTTTACGGTTTCATAAGATTTTGCATCGAACGTCTGATCAAGTGTAGGATTAGCTCCGTTAGATTCTGCTCGACCCAAGACTACGGTTTGCAGTTGAGCCGTTTCATTCTGTACATTTAATCGCATAATTTATTGTGGTTTTTAATTTTGTGTTCCAAAAAAAATCCCGCAATTGCGAGATTTAATTTTGTATAAATATACATTTTATTTTTGAATTCCTAAAGCTTTCAAGCCATTTACTGTTGCAATATTCGAAAGTTGTTCTACATCATAAAAGTGGCAAGACTCCAGCATTACACGCAGTTCTGTTAACAAATGACCATCAGAAAAAGGTTTGTAAATATCATTAATATTATCTGTTCCGAAGGCAACATTAATTCCTCTTGGAATCATTTCATCAACTGGCGTTACTGAATTGTGCGAAGGTGCCAAACGCTCTGTACGATTGTGATCTATCCAAGCAGTTGGACAAGAAACAATGTGCATATCTGCTTTTTTAATTAAATCATATAATTCGTAACGATATTTTCTTGGATGAGCCGCTACAGAAATTGAGTGAACCGCAGAAACTTTTCCTTGCATTCCGTGTTCAATCGTTTTCAAAGCTAATTGTTCCGTTTCTTTTTCTTCGTCTGTGTTAAATTGATCAACATGAACGTGAACCAATTTATTTTTTGCTTTTGCAGTTGATAATAAAATATCTAAATGCTCATCTTCTCGACCGAAATCTTTTGCAGGTAAACCTCCGATAATATCCACAAAATCAGAAGACATATCAAACCATTCGCGCGCTTTTGGATCGATAACTCCTTTCAGTACTTGGTTTGCAAAACGCATTTCGATGTCTTTTCCGTAATTATCTTTTAAGCGTTGAGCCGCTTGTATACTACGATCTTCGATCACTTCATCCGCATCAATAAAAGAACCAATTGCTTGACAACCTTGCTCTAACATGAAATTAATCGCTTTTTCCATACGGAAATAAATATCATCAACAGATGAATTGCGTTTCATGTCATCAACTAAATGCCATTTTTCTTTTAGGTAAGAATTAGATAATGCGAAAGTGTCCGAAGTCAATGAATAAGCTCTGTCTAAGTGTGAATGCGTATTAACCCAACCTCCTTTTTCGTTGATTTTTTCAAGTACTTCTTCAATTGGATTATAGTTTTGTTTGTTCATCGTGAGTTTGTTTGTTTTCGGGATGTAAAATTAACAAGATTATTCAATAGAAATGAAGCGATATTATCAAAAAGATTTGTGTAACTTTGTGCCTTTGTTAGTAACATCAGCGAATAAAAAAGTCCAACATATCGTTGGACTTTTTCTATTTATGATTCTTTCTCTTTTTTCGAAACAACTTCAATTTTTCCGTTTGGATATTTTTTATCTGTTTTGATTACAGTAATATGTTTAATATCATCAGAATTCATTTTAGTAAAAACACTTTTTTCAACTCTTTCTCCATCTAGAAAGTAGGCTGGTCTACTATTTTCATACTCAGAAATAGATATTGAACTCGGTATAATTTTATTTAAACCTTTTTCATTTGTTTTTTCTTGTGCAAAACTCAGCATTGGAAGAAATGCAAAAGCTAATAATATTTTTTTCATAAATAGATAATTTATATAAAGTTAAACAAATATTTTATAAAAACTAATTTTTATATGTTCGTTTTACAGATTGAATTCCTTCAATATTTTTCAATTCCATCATAATTTTTTCTAATTCGGCTTTATTTTTAACAGAAACCGTAATCTTTCCATCAAAAATACCTGCATCTTCAGACAAATTAATACTATGCATGTTCAATGAATTATTTTTCGAAATAACTAACGTAATATCACTCACCATTCCAGCGCGATCCAATCCTTGTAACTCAATTAACGCTTTGAACTCTTGTTGAGAAGAATCAATCCATTTCGCTTTTATAATTCTGTACGCATAATTTGCTT
Organism: Empedobacter sp. UBA7611; assembly: GCF_002484365.1. NCBI lineage: Bacteria > Pseudomonadati > Bacteroidota > Flavobacteriia > Flavobacteriales > Weeksellaceae > Empedobacter > Empedobacter sp. UBA7611. Next base: position 68,416 of record NZ_DLJR01000046.1, on the reverse strand, counting down.
GCAACGAAACTGAATTTGGACAATCTACCTTATGTACTTTTATTCCTTTTGAAACTGTGATAAAACCATATACTTTGTCACCTGGAATTGGATTACAACAACTCGCTAATTCGTAATCTAAACGCTCTTCATCATTCCCAAAAACAAGACTATCTAATTTCGTTTTGTCTACAGGAATATCATCTTTTTTAGTCGTATTAAATGTTGATTTTCTGAAACGGTTAATTAATCCAGTAAAGCCTGTATTTCGTTCCGCAAATTTGCGCAAATCGTTGTTGTCAATAATTCCCATTGCAACATTATAGAACACATCTTGACTCGAACTTAACTTAAAGTATTGCTGTAACTGATTAATCGTATTTTCACTAAAATCAACCTTTAAGTGTCTTAATTTTCGTTGAATAATTTCTTTTCCATCTTCTGCAACTTTACGTTTATCTGAGTTTAAAGAAGCTTTAATTTTACTTCTCGCTTTACTCGTTACAACATATTCTAACCATTCTAATTTTGGTTTTTGTTGCGTTGAAGTAATGATTTCTACTTGATCTCCACTTTGCAATTGATGCGACAATGGATACAATTTTCCATTCACTTTTGCACCCAAACAATGGTCACCAACGTTGGTGTGAATAGAGTAAGCAAAATCCAACGAACTTGCTCCTTTTGGCAACGAATGCAAGTCTCCTTTTGGCGTAAAAACATAAATCTCTTTGGAGTACAAATTGAACTTGAAATTATCCATAAACTCAATCGCATCCTTTGTATCTTCTTGCTCCAACATTTCACGAACTTGATGAATCCATTCATCAACTTTCGTTTCGTCATCCGAGACATTTTCTTTGTATTTATAATGCGCAGCGATACCCATTTCGGCAACTTCGTCCATTCTTTCAGAACGAATTTGTACTTCTACCCAACGCGCTTGTGGTCCCATAACCGTTACGTGAAGCGATTCATAACCAGTTGTTTTGGGTTGAGAAATCCAGTCGCGCATACGTTTTGGATTTGGAATAAATAAATCCGTTACCAACGAATAAATTTTCCAAGCTAAAAATTTTTCATTCTTTTTGTCCGAACGATAAATTACACGAATCGCAAACAAATCAAAAACTTCCTCGAAAGGAATTCCTTGATTAATCGTTTTTCGATAAATTGAATTGATTGATTTTGAACGACCTTTTATCTCAAATTCTAAACCTTCGGCTTCAAGTTTTTCTGAAATAGTCTTACAGAAATCATCAATGTATTTTTTTCTTTCGGCTTCAGTTTCTGTTAATTTATGTTCAATATTAAAATATGCATCTGGTTTAGTGTATTTCAAACTCAAATCTTCTAGTTCAGATTTGATGTTATACAATCCCATTCTGTGAGCCAAAGGCGCATATATAAAAATAGTTTCGGATGCTATTTTTAACTGTTTATCCTCTCGCATACTTTCTAACGTACGCATATTGTGTAAACGATCGGCAATTTTGATCAAAATCACACGCACATCTTCAGATAAAGTCAGTAATAATTTTTTATAATTTTCAGATTGTATCGAAACATCTTGTTTATTTAAGACAGCAATTTTTGTTAATCCATCTATAATTTTTGCAATCTTTTTTCCAAAAAGTTTCTCAATATCTTCTAACGTATATTCAGTATCTTCTACTACATCATGCATTAAAGCCGCAGAAATTGATGTAGCACCAAGCCCAATTTCGTCAGCAACAATTTTGGCAACAGCAATCGGATGATAGATATATGGCTCGCCTGTTTTTCTACGCTGATCTTTATGCGCATCAACAGCCAAATCAAAAGCTTTACGAATCAGCTTTTTATCTTCATCTGATAAAGTGACATATGTATTTTGAAGCATCTCTTTATAACGTCTCGTTATCTCAATGTTCTCTCTCTCTAATTGTTCGTCTGTAATAACATGAGGCGTATCCATCTTTCTTATGTTTTTGTTGATTTAGAAAAAAGCTTTAATTCCCTTTATTTATCTGCTTTCTTCGAAGGATTAAATATACAATATTTTATTTTTTATTGACTATAATATTCAACTGATTTTATCACGTTTTTTAAGTCTTTATTTTTAATCAATCTAATTTATAACGTACTTTTTACACTATTAATTTAATAATAAAAGTTGATTAATATAATCTGATTTTATCAATTTACAATTATATACTACTTTTTATTGTATAGTTGATAAATAATTAACTGTCCTAAAACAAACATTTTAAACTTTATTATTAATTCTAAACATTTTTCTAACTTAACAAAACAAATAAAACACAGCACACACATAAATGGATTACAAAACTTTATACTCAAAAAGTATTGAAGAACCTGAACTTTTTTGGAAAGAAGAAGCGCAGAAATTAGCATGGTCAACTTACCCTGAACAAATCTTAAAACAAAATGAAAACGGATATTATTCGTGGTTTGTTGACGGAAAAATAAATATGAGCCGTTTGGCTTTGGAGGAAAATATAAAAGCTGGACGCGGAGAACAATTTGCTTTAATTTACGATTCTCCTGTTACAGAAGTTGTTCAAAAAATTACGTACAATCAGCTTTTAGAAAAAGTAAGTCGTTTTGCAGGAGGTCTTACATCCTTAGGATTATCAAAAGGTGATACAGCAATTATTTATATGCCTATGATTCCAGAAGCAATTGTTGCGATGCTTGCTTGTGCGAGAATTGGTGTAATACATTCTGTTGTTTTTGGAGGTTTTGCAGCGCCAGAATTAGCTATTCGTATTGATGATGCTCAACCTGATGTTATTATTTCTGCGTCTTATGGAGTAGAAATTAATCGTCAAATCAACTATAAACCATTGATTGATGAAGCAATTGAATTAACACTTTACAAACCAAAAAACATTGTCATTTTTGAACGTCCAAATCACACCGATGATTTATCAGCAGAAAACGTTCATACCTATGATGAAATGTATCAACATCAACCTATAGAACCTATCGAAGTTCCAAGTACACATCCATTATATATTTTGTATACTTCTGGAACAACTTCTACGCCAAAAGGTGTCGTACGCGATACAGGAGGTTATGCAACTGCACTAAATTCGACAATGAACTATTTTTATGATTTAGAACCAGGTGATACAATTCTTACTGCAAGTGATATTGGTTGGGTTGTTGGACATTCCTATATCGTTTATGCGCCGTTAATTTATGGTGTTACAACGGTTATTTATGAAGGAAAACCAATCAAAACTCCTGACGCTGGAGCTTTTTGGAGAATGGTTGAAGAACATAAAATCAAAAATGTTTTCACAGCTCCAACAGCAATTCGAGCAATTCGAAAAGAAGATCCAGAAGGAAAATTATTCCAAAAATACGATACATCAAGTCTGAAACGTTTATTCTTAGCGGGAGAACGTTGTGATACATCTACTTATTATTGGTTAAAAGAAATTTCAAAATTGCCCGTAATCGATCATTGGTGGCAAACAGAAAGCGGTTGGCCAATGTTAGGAATTTGTGCTGGAGTCGAAAATATAATGCCTGAACCTGGTGCAGCTGGATTGCCTGTTTTTGGCTATAATATTAAAATTGTTGACGACGAAGGTCAAGAAAATGATACGCGAGAAGAAGGTTCTATTGTGATTCAGCTTCCACTTCCTCCTGGTTGTATGACAAGTTTATGGCGAAATGAACACCGATTTATAAAAGGTTATTTTCAACAATTTCCAAATCATTATTTAACTGGTGACGGAGGTTTTAAAGATGAAAATGGTTTTGTATTTATTACAGGTCGAACAGATGATATTATTAATGTTGCTGGTCACCGATTAAGCACTGCAACAATGGAAGAGTTGGTTTCTTCTCATCCTGATATTACTGAATGTGCAGTTGTAGGAATTAAGGATGAATTGAAAGGTCAAATTCCAATCGGATTGATTGTTACAAAAGAAAATGCATCGAAATCGGAAGAAGAAATCGAAAAAGATTTGATTGCTTTATTACGCAAAGAAATTGGCGGAATTGCTTGTTTCAAAACATCTATAATAGTTAGCCGATTACCAAAAACGCGAAGTGGAAAAATATTACGCAAAACTTTATCTCAGATTGCAGACGGAACACCATTCACAATTCCATCTACAATTGATGATGCTACAGTTTTAGATGAATTAATTCACGAATTTTCAAGAAGAAACGTAGGTCTAGCCTTTGCGATTTCGTCAATATAATCCATTTTATTCATTCACTATTTCAAAAGCAGTAATTCCTACTATTACTGCTTTTTTTATTCATTTTTACATAAATTTGAATTAGAAATATCATTCAATGCCAAATCAATCCAAATCATTAGAAGATGTGCACGAAAGTGTTCAAATCAAAAAAGGAAAGTTTAGAAAAATCCTAAGTTTTTTTGGACCTGCCTACTTAATAAGCGTTGGTTACATGGATCCGGGAAACTGGGCAACCGATTTAGCAGGCGGCAGCCAATTTGGTTATACTTTGATTTGGGTTTTATTGATGAGTAACATAATGGCTTTGTTATTACAAAGTTTATGTACACGTTTGGGAATTGTTCGACGAAAAGATTTGGCGCAATGTAACCGAGAAACTTATCCGAAAGGAATGAATCTCATCTTGTATATTTTAGCCGAAATAGCTATTGCAGCTTGTGATTTAGCAGAAATTTTGGGAATGGCAATTGGTCTAAATTTACTTTTTGGAATAGATTTGATCTATGGTGTTTTAATCAGTTTCTTAGACACTTTTCTCCTACTTTATCTTCAAAAATTAGGCATGCGAAAAATGGAACTTTTCATTGTTGGTTTAATCACGATGATTGGTTTATGTTTTTTGACGGAAATGTTTTTAGCAAAACCAGATTTTGGAGAAGTTGCAAAAGGATTTATTCCATCTATTCCAAATAGCGCTGCATTGTACATCAGTATTGGGATTATCGGTGCAACTGTAATGCCTCATAATCTTTATTTACATTCTGCTCTCGTCCAAACGCGGCAAATAAAACGAGATGATTTTTCAATCAAAAAAGCACTCAAATATAACTTTTGGGATAGTGCAATTGCTCTAAATTTAGCCTTTTTTGTTAATGCTGCAATCTTAATTTTAGCTTCATCCGTATTCCATAAAAATGGCTATCACGATGTTGCTGAACTAAGTGATGCTTATAGACTATTGGGAACAACTTTAGGAACAGATTTGGCTCCAAAATTATTTGCAGTTGCTCTAATTTTAGCTGGACAAAGTTCAACAGTTACAGGAACTTTAGCTGGACAAATTGTGATGGAAGGATATTTACATTTGCGTATTAATCCTGTTTTGAGAAGAATTTTAACTCGATTATTAGCCGTTGTTCCAGCTGTTGTGGTTATTCTTATTTTTGGCGAAAAAGAAGTTGGATCTTTATTGATTTTCAGTCAAGTTATCCTGAGTATGCAATTGGCTTTTGCAGTAATTCCGTTGATTCATTTTGTGAGTGACAAAACAAAAATGGGGAATTTTGCAATCAATACAACAACCAAATTTTTTGCGTGGATAATCGCTTTTATTATTTCATTTCTGAATGCGCAATTGGTGTATGAAGAGGTGAATAAATGGATGGCAAATAGTGAATCTTACACTTTAAATATTTTTCTTGTAGCATTAGAAATCGGACTTTTAGTTTTATTATTGCTGACATTTTTTATTCCAATTATGTTGAAGAAAAATGAAGAAAATCAAAGAGAAATTCATGAACCATTTGAGAAGTTTACATTAGAAGAAATTTCGAATCAACATTTCAAAAAGATTGTGGTGGCGTTAGATTTTTCGAAAACCGATCGAAAAGTCATCAATTATGCAACACAATTAGCTACTACTGAATCTGCCATTATTTTGGTTCATATTGTTGAAAGTGCTTCTGCGAAATATACGGGAGAGCGTACGAATGATGAAGAATCTCTATCAGATTTGAAACGTTTAGAACAATATGCAGAAATCATTCGACCTTTGTTTAATGAAACTAAAATCGAACTAGGTTACAATAATCGAATCAATTCGATTGCTGAAATTTGTAAACGAAATCAAGCAGATTTGTTGATTGTTGGTTCGCACGGACACCGAGGTTTTATGGATTTTATTTTCGGAGAAACGATTAATAAATTAAGACATCGCGTTAATATTCCGGTGTTTATTGCGAAATAATAAAAAGGCATTCAGAATTTCTCTCAATGCCTTTTTGATTAGATTAAAAATATAAAAATTATTTGACCGATAATAACTCGATCATTTCTTTATTTTCTTGTAAAATAGCATGATCTAAAGCAGTTTTACCATTATTATCTTTAATGTTTAAATCTGCACCAGCTTCAATTAATTTTTTGGCAATTTCGTTTTGACCAAATGTTACAGCAAAAATCAAAGCAGAAGCTCCATTGAAATTCACTTGATTGACATCAGCTTTATTCGCAATTAGTAAATTTGCCATTTCAGGAAATCCTCTAAAAGCTGCGCCCATCAACGCATTATTTTCAGATAAATCTTGCGCATTAGGATTTGCCCCTTTTGATAATAATACTTTTGCAGCGTCTGAACTATTGTTATAAATCGCTAAAATTAAAGGTGTGAATCCGCGTTGATTTGCTTCATCTACATGCTTTCCATTCGAAATTAATTCTTCTATTTGCTTCACATTATTTTCTCTCGCCGCACTAAACAAATCTTGTGCATAAATTGAAGAAAAACTGAATAGAAATAAGGCTAAAAATATATACTTTTTCATGATAATATTGATTTTATGAAAGTCATGGAGTCGAACTCAATCGACTCCAATCCAATAGAAATTATTTTGGTAAATATTGCTTTACATCGTTCATAGAAGTATTTGTAGCCTTCATCAAACGTGTTCCATATTCTGTATTTGCTTGGTAAAAATGTGCAATCATTTTATGAACAATTACTTTATTTTTAACCGCATTCAAAGCTCCTGATAAATTTTTGATTAAGTTATCTTGATCTTTTTTAGAGAATGATTTGTACAAATCTCCAGCTTGCACAAAGTTATTTTCTTTATCAATGACGTGCTGAGTTGTTGTTGCTCCCGCAGGAAAAACAGATTTTGAATACTTAAATTTTGCATTGTCTACAACCTCAGGAAGATTAGTTGAAGGTTGATAATTTACATCACCTTTTTGCTCTCGGATCGAAATATAACCATCTTGATTATATGTTTTCACACTGTTTTTTGGCGCATTTACAGGAATTTGTTGAAAATTACCCGTTAAACGGTGACGTTGCGTGTCAAAATATGAAAACAAACGACCTTGTAATAATTTATCTTCAGAAGCTTCAATTCCTGGAACCAAAGAGGCTGGAGCAAATGCTGCTTGTTCCACTTGTTGAAAATAATTCGTTGGATTTTCATTCAATGTCATTGTTCCAACTTTAACTAATTTTGCAACAGATTCTGGCCAAATTTTCGTTACATCAACAGGATTGAAATCTAATTTATCAAAATCTTCTCGTTTCAATAATTGAACATATAAATCCCATTTCGGAAAATTTCCTTTCTCAATTTTATTACGTAAATCTAATGTTGCATGCTCAATTGCAGTCGATTGAATTTTATTCGCTTCTTCTTGCGTTAAATTTTTAGTTTCTTGTTGAGGAACCCATTTGTATTTCACATAAGTTACTTCACCTTTTGCATTTACCCATTTGTAAGCATGTACACCATTTCCTTCCATTTGACGAAAATTTGCAGGAATTCCGTAATCTGAAAACAATCACGTTAAGATATGCGTGGACTCTGGTAAATTAGAGAAAAAATCAAATACACGATTTGGATCAGATGCGCCATTTGTTACAGGAGATGGCCTGAAAGCATGTACCATATCTTGGAATTTGATCGCATCCCGAATAAAGAAAACAGGTAAATTGTTTCCAACTAAATCGTAATTTCCTTGTTCTGTGTAAAATTTAACAGCAAATCCACGTGGATCACGATAAGTTTCTGGTGAACCTTGTTGATGCGTTACAGTTGAAAAACGTACAAATAATGGTGTTTTTTTACCAGCTGTAGACAAGAAATCAGCCATCGTTACATCAGAAAAATCTTTATCAGCTACAAATTCTCCGAAAGCTCCAGCTCCACGTGCATGAACAACACGTTCTGGAATACGTTCTCGATCAAACGCTGCTAATTTTTCAATTAAATGAATGTCTTCTAGTAAAACTTGTCCATTATTTCCGATTGTTTTAGAATTTTTATTATCTCCAACTGGAGCGCCTGTGTTTGTTGTAAATTGTTGCGCAAATCCAATCGTAGAAAGGAATGCTAAACTTAATACTAAACTTCTTTTGATCATAATTATATTTTTATTCTTTATTTATCATTTTAAGACAGAGCAAAACTAAACCGGATACAATTATAAATCAAATCTATAAAATCTATGATATATAATTAATTTTTATAATAATTACAATTCAATTATTTATAAGGAAGAAAAAGGTGATATATTATTTCGCAATAAATGAATAAATAAAAATGATGAAGAATTTTAGAAATAAAAAAAAACCGCTTATTTAGCGGTTTTGAGAGATATTATTTAATTTTTTCTAAATCGTTGAAAAGACATAGAAGGTTTAATTTTTATCGATTCATTAGCTATTAATACCATTAAATTCAAATGCTGATTGAACATCCATAGTGAATTTCCTTCAACCTCTACTCCTTGTGGAGTTCTGATAAGTTCTAAATTTGTGTACATCATAATCTATAATTTTTTGGTTGACGCTAATATTGTGTTAAAAATAATTTTTAATGTTAATTTCATTTAACACAACTGATAAAATTAAAAGTTTCTAATAAAATTCAGTGTTTTATATTTGTTTTTAAACAAACATAAATTATACCAAAAAATTATACAAATCGTTTCCTTAATGTTAAATTTTAAGAAATTTGACTCCATCCTACTTTATCTTTATGATTTTCAATAAAATATTTTTTTGTTGGTTCGTTAACTGGTAAAGAAAGTGTTGGATCTTGTGAAAGAATAGCTTCTACACATTTTCTTGCAGCATACAAAACCTCTTTGTCTTTCGCTAAATCAGCAATTTTAAGGTTGAGAACTCCACTTTGTTGCGTTCCCATCATATCACCAGGACCACGCAATTCCAAGTCAACTTCCGCTACCTGAAAACCATCATTAGTTTCACACATTGTCTGAATTCTACGTTTCGAAACTTCATTCAATTTTCCACCTGTCATCAAAATACAATACGATTGTTCCGCACCACGACCTACACGACCACGAAGCTGATGCAATTGAGAAAGACCAAAACGTTCAGAATTTTCAATAATCATCACCGACGCATTTGGGACATTTACACCAACTTCTATCACAGTTGTTGCCACCAAAATTTGGGTTTCATTATTTTTGAAACGATTCATTTCAAATTCTTTATCCGCAGGTTTTTGACGACCATGCACAATACTTATCGCATATTCTGGCAACGGAAAAGTACGAGAAATACTCTCGTAACCATCCATCAAATCTTTCAATTCTAACTTTGCTGATTCTTCAATTAGTGGATAAACCACATAAATTTGACGACCTTTCGCAATCTCATCTTTCATAAATTTGAAAACACTTAAACGATGCGCATCCGTTTTATGAAGCGTTTTAATTGGTTTTCGTCCTTTTGGCAATTCATCAATCACCGAAACATCCAAATCGCCATACATTGTCATCGAAAGTGTACGTGGAATTGGTGTGGCTGTCATCACTAAAATATGTGGTGGTAGTTTAGCTTTTCTCCAAAATTTAGCACGTTGAGCGACTCCAAAACGATGTTGTTCATCAATAATCGCTAATCCTAAATTCTGAAAAATCACATTATCTTCCAACAAAGCATGCGTCCCGATAATGATTTTAAGTTTTCCATTTTCAAGATTTTCTAAAATTGGTTGACGCTTTTTCTTTGTCACCGAACCAGTTAATAACTCAACCGAAACATCCAAACCATTCAATAATTCTGTAATACTTTCGTAATGTTGTTGCGCAAGAATTTCTGTTGGTGCAATTAAAGCTGCTTGAAAACCATTGTCGACAGCAATCAACATCGTTAATAATGCAACCATCGTTTTTCCAGAACCAACATCACCTTGCAACAAACGATTCATTTGCGCAGGTTGACGAAGATCAAAGCGAATTTCTTTCATCACTCTTTTCTGTGCATTTGTCAATTCAAAAGGTAAATATTCATTGTAAAATGTATTGAAATAATGACCAATTTCTGGGAAAGGATTACTTCTATTCTTTTGTTTATTGACTGCTTTTTGAGAGAGATTTGCAAGATTTAGAAAGAAAAATTCTTCAAATTTCAGACGACGAATTGCTGCATTTAATTCCGTTATATCTTTTGGAAAATGAATTGCTTTTAACGCATCATTTCTTCCAACTAACTTATAATGATCGAGAACATTTAAAGGTAAATTCTCAGGAATATCGATGTTTTCGGCAAAAAGATTCATCATCATTTTTTGAAGAACACGATTCGTAATTCCTTTTTTCGTCAACTTTTCAGTACTCGGATAAACAGGAAATAATCCAAGCGGAATATTTTTAGCGTCTTCAACTAATTCAATTTCAGGATGTGTAATACTAAAATTATTATTGAACACATTTGGTTTTCCGTAAATCACAACTTCTTTGAAAAGATCATTTCTTAATTTCTCCTTTTGCCAAGAAGAAACTTTGAACCAAACTAATTCTAAAGTTCCAGTTCCATCTTGAAATTTCCCAACTAAACGTTTTACTTTTCCTTGGTTAATTTCTTCTAAATGAATAATTTTACCTTTCAATTGAATTTCGGCAGCTGTTGAAGAAATTTCAGAAATTTTATAGAATTTCGATTTATCAACATAACGAAAAGGAAAATGCTGTATCAAATCTTCGTATCTAAAAATTCTGAATTCACTTTGCAGTGTTTTAGCACGCTCAGGTCCAGCACCTTTTAAATATTCTATTGTTTTTTTTAATGGATTTTGATACATTTTTCTACTTTCGAAAGTCGCAATTTACCAAATTTTAACGACAAACAATGTCATCATTGTTACAAAATAAGCTCGTAGAATTGCTTTATATTTGTAACAAATTAGAATCAAATGAATTTAACAGAATACATCAACAAAGGTTTATCATACGAAGATTATATCACACGCGTTGAAGATGATTTGGAAAACGAAATCGAAAACGATGATCCGAAAGAATATGTACAATATTATGCTTTGGGATTGCAACGCATGAACAGAATTTTTAAAACATTCAGTTTAAATCCTGCTCAAGAAACACGCGTTAAATCAACTACAAATAATTTAAAATTATTAGTAATTACAGAAGGTTGGTGTGGAGATGCATCTCAAATTTTACCTGTTGTAGAGAAATTAGCAAATGCGCTAAATGTTTCGACGCATTATGTTTTACGTGATGAAAACATGGAATTAATGGAAAAATACAAAACAAATGGAGCAGCTTCTATTCCGATTATTATTGGAGTGAATGATGAAAATGAAGAAGCTTTCCGTTTTGGTCCTCGTCCACAAGCTGGAATGGAAATGTTGGCGCGTTTCAAAAGTAATCCTGATACGTATTCGGCAGATGATTTTCACGAAGATTTACAAAAATATTACAACAATAATAAAGGTGAAGATATTGTAAATGAAATTTTAGATTTGATTGACGAAAACATCGGTAATTAATCATTTTTTTCTATTTGTTCAACTTGATATTTGTTCGCATCTTTGTGTAAGATTTTATTGAAAAAGAAAAATGAAAGGAAATAAGCAAATTATTTTTGCCATCGTTGTAGTTGTCGCTTTAGTTGCTATTATGTTTACGCCAATTGGTACATTTTTTAAAAGTAAATTGGAAGATAATAGTCACGTTGCTGGTTCTGATATAGAATTAACAGAAAGTGATTATGATATTGATTTAATTGGTCATAACGGCGCTGCGAATACAAACTTGATTGATTTCAAGAAAAGTGGTGAAGTTGTTTTTCTAAATTTTTGGGGAAGCTGGTGTCCTCCTTGTGTTGCAGAAATGCCAACAATTCAGAAATTGTATGAAGCAAAAGGACAAAAAGTAAAATTTGTATTGATTGCAATTCAGGATAAACCAACAGTTTTTAATCCTTTTTTACAAAAAAATAATTATACAATGCCAGTTTATGAGCCAAATAGTCCAATTTCGAATAATATGTTACCAAAGGTTTTTCCAACAACTTATATCTTAAATAAAAAAGGTGAAGTAATGTTGAAAGAAACAAAAACGAGAGATTGGAACGATAAAGAAATTAATGATTTATTAGATAAATTAATCGCTGAATAATTTCATTCAAAAAGATAAAAAACCGTTATTAAATGATTAATAACGGTTTTTTTTATATCTGTATTTAATTATCTTTTTAATTTTCTCTCATCAATGCCAATTGCAATAAAGCAGTTGTTGTATTTTGATTACGTGTAGTAGCACTTACATTAAATAGATTTTCGAAAAAATTATTGGTCAATTTTGTTTTTCCGTAACCAGAAGGATAATACAAATAAACGACATCATCAGCAATAAAATATTGTCCATCTTCAGTTTTCGAACTTTCAACTTTTCAGTATTTATTTCCTCAGGTTTATTTGCCAAAAACGTATAATACAAAAACTCTTTATCGATGCTCAAATCCTTTAAAAATGGATTATTCTCAATAATTTTTTTTATTTTCTTAATTATCGAAATCAAAACAGGAACTTTAAAATCTAATGATTCTACAATTTTATCATGAATATAGTCTACCTTCATTTTATTAGAAACTATTTAATTCTAAACTAAATATAAGGGATAATTTCAAATTACAAGAATAAAAAAAGACCTAAATCCACATTAAATAAAAGGTATAAAATTAATAATTTGAAAATTATTATTATAAATATTTCTTTATTCTTGATGAGAAGTAAGTAAAGAAGTCAATTCATCAGCCAAATTAAGTTCCGTAAGTTTTAATTTGATTGCCGAAATTTGTTCTTCAGTTGGAATTTTATTTTTTATTAAAACGTCATAACCTTCAGCAGTCAAAAGGCTTTTATCAAAATAAATGATAAGCCACTCTAATTTTTCGTCAAAATAAATAATTTCCCAATTACTTTTAAAAACACTTTTTAATCCATTTCCTTGCCATCTGAATTTTGTATTTTCATCGTCTAAAGGTTCATCTTTCCCTAAAATGCTTTTTATATATCCGTTATGTAAATAGTTCACTTCGTCCCTTAAATAAAATTTACCTTCTTTTTCTTCTTTCATATATGTAAAAGTTGGTCTTATTTTATCCCCAGACAACCACATTTTAAAGTTCGTAAAAATAACATACCACGTTCCTTCTATTCTATCTAAATTCATTTATAATTTTTTAAACTTTTTGAATGAAAAAATCAAACCAAAAGGTAATTTTGATTGTTAATTATTAATTAAATGTTTAGGATTTAGAATTATATAATTAGCACAAATTACTTGCAATTAGTGATGGTTATTTGCTATAATTATTACCATTATAATTTTGTATTTAAATGTTGCTATTTGACATAATTTAATGATCTATAAACCTCCTTATTTACCAAAATTTTTAAATTATTTAATTAGTTTTATTTATATAGGAATCTATTAGAACAACAATAATTATCTATTTCAAGCAATTATGAAATTAAATGATGGAATTATTTGGAGTAATTTACATTACTTTTCTGTCTTTCGCTATTACAAGTTTCCTAAGGTTAGATGGGTAAAATTACGAATAAACTTTACGTTTAATAATTTTATTTCGTTTTCTTTTCTTAAAAATAATTCGAATTAGTCGATAACCATACGTTACCTTTTTATTTTTTGTGATAATTGGGAATGCCATTGTGCACATCAACGAAATGCAAGCTGTTGTACCTAACGCGCCTCCATAACCATTGAAAATTTTGCTCGTATAATGCAATAAAACTGCAAATAAAATTGGAGAGAAAACCAACGAAAAGTAACTGATATTTATGGTTGATGATACCATTCCAATGAAAGTTCCGCCAATTACATACAACGGAATATTTTTGGTATAAAACTCAGGTAAAATTGTCGGAAAGAAATAGAAAAATCCACCAACAATCATCGCAATCATCGCTGAGGCACGAACTGGACCTTGTTTGAAACGAATATTTAATTCGTACGTTGTTAATGAAGCTATTATTGAACACATCATTAATATTAAAAATTCAATAATCATTATCCCGCAATTAATTTAAACAACAACATACTCAATAAAACACCGATAAACGCTAACGTTCCCAGCTTTCCTCCCACACCAACAAATAACGATTTTGTAGCAAAAAACAACAAGGCTGTAAAAACTCCAGCTGTAATAATCATCCAATAAACATACTGAAAATCAAGCGAAGTCATCCCAATGAAAGCGCCACAATAAACAGGTCCTGCAATTTGTTTTAAATATTCTGAACGAGGATTAAACTTCGTTAAAAAAGAACCTAAAGTTCCGATAATTCCAGCTGAAAAAACGCCTCCTAAACCAAGTTGATTATTGATTAAATACGTTATAATTGCCGCTATAGGAATCCATAAAACTAATGTTTTTCGATCAAATGAATATTCGGGATGATGTAACGGAAATTTGCGGTAAACAATTAGCAATAAAGCACAAATCGCAACAATAATATATGGCACAACATAATGTTCTATCCGCTCGTTCATTATCGCAAATAGAAACAAAAACTGAATTACAAAAATAATCAGTATAGTAACAAATTTTATGATGCGTTTAGTTTGCACAATTATTTTCTTTAAGTTGCAAAGTTAGTGACTCGTTCTAACAAAATAGAATAATTTTTATCAGTAAAGTTGTAAAATTTATTAAATTTAAGAACAATATGAAAACACTAGAAAATTTAAAATATCCGATTGGAAAATTTGAAATTCCAGCATCATTTAATACAGAATTTATTGAACAATGGATTTCAATAATTCGTGAGTTTCCATAAAAAGTTCAGAATGAAATTACCTCTCTTTCAGAAGCTGAATTGGAACAAGAATATCGTCCTGAAGGCTGGACAATTAGACAAGTTGTGCATCATTGTGCAGATAGCCATATGAATAGCTTTATTCGTTTTAAACTAGCTTTAACCGAAGATGTTCCGACAATAAAACCTTACGAGGAAAATATTTGGGCTGAATTAGAAGATTCTAAAAATCTTGAAGTCAACATTTCAGTCAATTTGCTATTTGCGCTGCATCAACGTTGGGTTGTTTTGTTAAATTCGTTTGTTGAAAGCGATTGGGAGAAAAAATTTCGTCATCCGGAAACAAATCAATTGATTGATTTAAAAACAAATCTTGCGATTTATGCTTGGCATTGCAATCATCATTTAGCGCATATAAAGCAAGCTAAGAAAAGTTAATGTATCTTTGCACAACATTTTGTAACCAATGAAATACATCAATTATTTTCTATTATTTTTATCTACAATCATTAGTATTTTTCTATTTTTTGTAAGCGCGAATCAAATTGAACTTGTTCCGAATAAAAATGAAGGTTATAAAGGTGAACAAATTATGCTGATTGAAAAATCGAATGATATACGTTTTGTGAAAAATATAGCTGAAACTTCGGTGGAAAAATATGATGTACTATACAATCAATTATCAGATTTTGCAGCAAAAATGAATACGTGGATTATTTTATTATTCATCCTTCAACTTGCAATGGGCGTACTTTTCTTTCTACAATTTCGAAAAAATAAAATAAAAAATCTCAAGTCAATACAAGATTAACTTGAGATTATATTGACTTAAATTATCACAAAAACATAAGTCATTCTACCTAAAAAATTATCTATTCTTCAATTAATTCAGCTGAAAAACCAACTTCCTCAATTGTATCAATAATTTCTTCGTCTGTTGCTTGATTAATTTTTACAGACAAAACTTTGTCTGGATTATCAGTATCAACTTCCCAAGCTTCTAAACCATCTAACTTATCTAAAAAAGGTTTCACTTTGCTCACGCAACCACTACAATTTATATTTGTTTTGAATTTTAATTCTTTTGTTTCCATAACTCTTTGATTTTTGTCTTACAAATTTCGATAGAATTGTTCCAAAACCATTTACAAGATTTCGCTAAATAGTTATATGATTTCTATACTTATTAATCGTTTTGAGCTACTTTTGCATTCAAACAAAACAATTTTCAATTTCTTTTACAAATGAGTCAACAAAATGACCAAAATATTATCTTAGCTATCGACGAAAAACCGAAGTTAGGACAAGGTATATTATTAAGTATACAGCATCTTTTTGCAATGTTTGGTGCAACAGTTTTAGTTCCTGCTTTGACAGGAATGTCTCCAGCAATTGCATTAATTTCGAGCGGAATCGGAACTTTAGTTTTCATCTTAATTACGCGAGGAAAAGTCCCTTCTTACCTTGGTTCTTCATTTGCTTTTATCAATCCAATTATCGCAATGAAAGCTTTAGAAGCAAACCCAGAAAGTGGAATTGCGACAGGAAGTTTCTTGGTTGGTAGTTTTTTAGTTGGAGTTACCTATTCATTGGTCGCACTCTTTATAGCAACGGCTGGAACAAAATGGTTAATGAAACTTTTACCTCCTATTGTTGTTGGTCCAGTAATTATGGTAATTGGTCTTGGATTAGCTTCTACAGCAATCAAAATGGTAACGAATAATCCTTCTGGTGAATATGATTTAACCTATGTTACAATTGGTTTTGTTACCTTAATTATCACGATAATTACAGCAATTTTCAGTAAAGGTTTTTTGAGTGTAATTCCAGTTTTGGTCGGAATTATTGGTGGATATCTTTTTGCAATTACAATGGGAGTTGTCGACCTAAATCCTGTTATAGAAGCTAAATGGTTTATGATTCCAGATTTTACCATTCCTTTTGTAGATTACACACCAACTTTGTCTTGGTATGTTATTTTCTTAATGATTCCGGTTGCAATTGTACCAATCGCAGAACATATCGGGCATCAATTAGTTTTGAGTAAAGTCGTGAATAGAGATTTAATTGAAGATCCAGGTTTAGACCGATCTATGTTAGGTGACGGAATTGCAACAATGATTGCCGCTTGTTTAGGTGGGCCTCCAAACACGACGTATGGCGAGAATATTGGTGTTTTAGCTATTACAAGAGCTTTTAGTATTTATGTATTTATTGGAGCAGCTTGTTTTGCTATTTTATTTGGATTTTGTGGTAAAGTTTCAGCATTATTAAGTACAATTCCAACACCAGTTATGGGTGGCGTTTCTATTTTATTATTCGGAATTATTGCTTCGAGTGGTTTGAGAATGTTAATTGAAAATAAAGTTGATTTTAAGATAAAACGAAACCTAATCATTTCATCTGTTATCCTAATTATAGGAATTGGTGGTGCGGCAATTCACATCAGAGATTTATTTTCTTTAGAAGGAATGGCTTTGGCATCTATAATTGGAGTTGCTTTAAATTTAATTCTTCCGGGAAGAGAATTTGTCTCGTTCAAGGAAATGTTTGATGAGGAAAATTAAATAAAGATTTAGATGATAAAATTCTAATTCAAAGCGAACAAATATAAATCAAAAAGGCGAGCTGAATTCAGCTCGCCTTTTTGATTTAAAATATATTGTTCTTAAACTTAAACTTCATCAAAATCAATTGCTAAAGTAGCTGTTTTTGGACGAGAAATACACGCTAACGTCATTCCTTCTTCATAGTCAGAATCTGTTAATACATAGTTGTCTCCAATATGCACCTCGCCTTCTGTTATCTTACACATACAAGACGAACAGACACCACCTTTACATGAATAAGGCGCATCAATACCAGCGTCTAACATTGTATCAATCAAATTTTTTCCTCTATCCCAAGTCACTTCAGAAGTTTCTCCATCAAGTGTTACAGTAACTTGAACCGTTTGAGGTCCTTCGTCATGTTTTGTAAAAATATCTTCTGTTTTCACTGAAGGATTAAACATTTCGAAATGAATATGTTTCTCGATAATTCCCGCTTCGTTGATTTTCTTCGCTAAAGTCAAAATCATTTGTTCTGGTCCACAAACCATTGCTTCATCTACTTCGTTGATATCAATAATTTGATTCAAGATTAAATCAAATTTCTTCTCATCAATTCGTCCATTGTAAATGAAATTCTCCTGATCTTGGCGCGTATAAAAATGATGAATAAAAACATTGTTTGGATATTTTTGTTTCAATTCTGTCAAACGCTCTTTGAACATGATTGAGTTTTCATCTCTATTTACATAAAAAATATGAAAATTTACCCATTCTTCAGTCTGCAAAGTAAACTCTAACATACTCATAATTGGCGTGATTCCACTACCCGCCGTAAAAGCTAATAACGTACGTTTTTCGTTTGGTTTTGTTGGAATTGTAAAACGTCCACTTGGTGTAGAAACTTCCAATTGATCACCAACTTTTAGTTCATTTGCTAAATAAGAAGAAATCTTTCCATTTGGTTGAGATTTAACCCCAATGCTCCATTTTTTATCATTAGGAGATTCACACAAAGAATAATCTCTTCGTTCTCCATTAATATTAAGAGTGATATATTGTCCAGGTAAAAAATTGTATTCTTCGTGTAATTCCTCAGGAACATCAAACGAAATTTGAACAGCATCAGCCGTTAATTTTACAATTTCTTTTACCGTTAATAAATTAAATTTCATAGTCGTATACTATTTATAATTCTGAAAACAACTCGTTATTTAAGATTGTTCTGCTAACTTTGTACAAAAGTAATATTTTAGATTAAATAGAAAAAATATATGGAAATAGCATTGATCGCTCATGATGGAAAAAAAGCTGAAATGGTCAATTTTTTAATGAAACATAAAAAAGCTTTAAACAATAATAATATCACATTTATCGCAACAGGAACGACAGGAAAGTATGCCGAGCAAACTGGACTAAAAGTTACGCGCTATCTATCTGGTCCTCTTGGTGGTGACGCGCAAATTGCCGCTCGTGTTGTGGAGGGAAAAACAGATATGGTTTTCTTTTTTAGAGATCCGATGGGAAAACATCCGCACGAACCAGATGTAAATATGTTATTGAGACTGTGCGATGTACACAATATTCCATTAGCTACAAACCCAGCTACAGCAGAAATGTTATTGGATCATTTAAAATAATTATTCTTAAGCTAATCTTAAGTTTATTTTGGTTGTTTTGGTGGATAATTTATTTAATATTGAATAGAAATTTTAACTGAATATAAATAACAATTCAAAAGAAAATCACAATGAATTTAATTAAAAAAACAGCTATCGCGCTTAGCTTATTTGCTCTTACTGGATCATCTGTAGCATTTGCTCAAAAAAAAACTCCAACAAAAGCAACTAAAATAGAAACAGTAAAGACAACAACTAAAGCATCAGCAGATAAAAAAGGAACACATGCTAAAAAGGATGTAAAAGTAACCACAATTAAGAAAACTGAAGTTACCCCTAAAGGTAAAACTGATAAAAAAGTAGTTTCAGAAATAAAAGTTGAGAAAACGACTACTCCAAAAAACGAAACAAAAACGAATGTAGCTAAAACTACCACTGCAGGTAATTAGTATGGGCACAAAGTTTATGTAGGACCAAAAGGTGGAAAATACTACATCAATGACAATGGAAATAAAAGGTATATCAAAAAATAGTTTTTATCCAAATAAAAATAATAAAGGCTGTCTTATTTGTTAGGACAGCCTTTTTAAATTACATTTTTATAATAAATGTTTTCTGGATTTTGAGGATCGATTAAAATATCAACCTCTTTTCCTTTTTTTAGATTCTCACTTGCGTTAACATCTCCAAAATATTCAAATTCTGTATAATAAATTTTTTCAGTATTTGGATGTTTATAAAAAACTTCAACTATATAGTCTGGCAAATGATTTTCTCCTAATAAACCTCTTTTTATTTCAATAATATGTGCTTTTACTTTTAATCCTTTATTTACTAATCTTGAATGATTTAGGTAATCAAATAAATTAACAAAACCTAAATATCCCATAAACAAACTACAGAAAAGAAAAACTACTCCAAGCAGTTGATTAAAAAATACACCAAGATTTAGAAAAGAGCATATTAGAACAAATCCTAAACTTAGAATTAAACATCCTATTGCGATTGACAATTTCATTATTCTTGTATTTGCTATCTGTTTTTCACAAACCGTACCAAAAACAAAAAATTGTCCTATAAAAATAATTTTATTATAAATTTATTCAAACATCTTAATAAGCTGCTGTAAATCTACTTTTTATATGATTGGCATTTTCAATTTCATCTGCAATCACCACTGCAACATCTTCCACAGACAAAATACTACGACCTTCTGCATTGAAAACAGGTACATCATTCCCTAAACGATACGTACCTTTTCGCTCTCCAGAAGTTCCTTGATGCATTTCTGGCGCTGGAGAAAACATTGTCCAATCCAACTCATTATCTTGTTTCAAGATATTATAATAATCTCTCGCAGCCAAAGCGCCTTGTTTTATTTGCTCAGGAAAATCTGGCGCGTCTACAATTTGCAGTTCTTTTTTATCATTCACATACAGACTTCCCGCTCCACCAACAACAATCAAACGTTTTACACCAGCCAATTTAGTTGCTTCTTCAATTGCTTTTGCGCCTTTCAAATAATCTTCATAAATATTTGGATTTGTCCAACCTGCATTAAAAGCACTTACAACCACATCAGCACCTTTCAAATCTGTCGCCAAAGCTTGCACATCGTTTACATCTAATGCCACTTTAGCTACGTTTTTACTATCCAAAACGTTGTCTGTATTTCGCGCAAATGCTTTGATAGATTGATTTCTGTTTACCAATTCTTCTACAATATGTGAGCCTACAAAACCTGTTGCTCCAATTACTGCTACTCTCATTTTATTTAATTTTATATTGTAATTAATTTTGTTATATTTAAAGATAAAAAATTTTACTGAAATTCATCAGAAAATTGTTTTAAAGTTTTATGATTTAACGATTTTATTAAATCTGATTCAGCATTATCAAATAATTTTTCAAGATTATCATTCATTTGTTTACCAACTGGACATTCTGGATTGGTATGATTCATTCGTCCAAAAACATTTTCTTGATTGACAATTTTATACACATCGCCTAATAAAATATCAGCAGAATTTTTAACTAAATAAATTCCTCCTTCTTTACCTTTTTTCGAATCGATAAAACCTGCTTCTTTCAAGAATTTTATTTCACGACGAACCACAACAGGGTTCACATTAATACTTCCAGCAATAAAATCAGAAGTAATTAATTGTCCTTTAAATTTTTCAGTCAAAACTAAAATATGAATCGCCGTTGCAAATCTTAAATTATTCATTTCTCTAAATCGATGGGACAAATTTAGTACAAAATTTTCAATTGTAACAAATATTGATACAATTTTATTGATTAATTTCTCTTAAATTTGTTGCACATTCCTATACATATGGAAAATTATAAAAAACATTTATCAAATATTATTGATCTCACAGAAGAACAATGGGTAGAAATTGAAAAATTTTTGGTGGTAAAACACATCAAAAAGAATGAATTTATTTTAGAACCTGGCGAATATTCCGAAGATTATTTTTTTGTAGAATCTGGCGTTATTCGTTCTTATACAATAGATGAAAACGGAAAAGAACATGTTTTACAATTTGGTACAAAAAATTGGATTGTAAGCGATAGAAACAGTGCTTTTTGTAAGCAACAATCAAAATTTTATATTCAAGCAATAGAAGATTCTACCGTTATTTTATTGAATGAAAAATTAAATGATCTAATCACACGATTAAATCCAAATTATTTAGCTGCTCAAAATAAATTAATTCAAAATCATGTACGTAGTTTACAAGATCGTATTAATTTGTTACTTGGTGCATCTGCAAAGACTCGTTATTTAGAATTTATGCGTCTTTATCCCAACCAACTCTCTCGCATACCGCAATGGATGATTGCCTCATATTTAGGCATCACACCCGAAAGTTTAAGTAGAGTTCGTAAAGAAATAGCACATGGATAGTTATAGTTTTGAAATTTTTGTACCAGAAAAACCTAAAAAAAATAATAAACAGATTGCAAAAGTAATCTTATCATTTCTAGCGGTTACAGTAATTAGTTTTGTGTTTTTGGAACTGAAAGTGTTCAAAAATCAAACGTATTATTACATTTTTATTGGGCTTTTAGCAACAGCTGTTGCTTATTGGAATGGTTATTTTAAGCGACCTTCGGCAGAATTGAAAGGTAATTTTGATGGAAAATTGACATTTACAAAAGATACAATTTCTGTAAAGAATCAAACTTTTTCAATCAACGATTTGTTTTCTATTGTCATTGATAATGAAGATTACAAAGGAAAAGCTGTAAAAGAATTTGGTGAGTTCGAAAATCCAGAAGGTTCGCACGGAATTAGTAATTTGATTACATTAAAAACAAAACATAATCAATTTATTGAAGCTTATTTTTTACAAAAATCGTTAAATGAATTTTCTAAAATCGAATCATTTTTAATTCAATATTACAAAAATAATTTACTTTCTGAAGAGGATTTAATTTCGATCATGCATTTAGAACATGATATTGATAAGAATGAATTGAGAAAAAAATTAAGATAATTTAATTTTTCACTAACATATAAAAGTTAAGTTACTCTCATTATTTAATGTAATTTTGTACCACTTAAAAACAATAATTTATGCAACCAACAGCAGAATGGTTAAAAACTTGGGAATCTAAAAGAGAATTCACTTTAGCTCCTAATGATTTAGAAAAATATTTTACAGATAAAGAAATTGGAGGTGTAGAAATCGACCAAATCGAAATGGGAGAAATTTCTTTACCATCAGGTAAAATCTTTGTAAATGATCCTTTGGGAGAGTATTTATCAATGGATAAAGATCCTTATTTCCTTGAAACGCCAAAAGGTAATTTTCCTGTAACTGCAAGCATCGTAAAATTTGAAGACGATGGTGACGTTGAGAATTTGATTGGTTGTATCAAAGTTGCTTTTACAAACGAAAAACCTGTTCGTTACGAAGAAGCAATGAAAGGAATTGAGTTGATTGACGAATTACAAGAAGGAGAATATTTTGGTTTTTCTATCGAAAGTGGTTTAGCAACAATTGTTGATGCAGAAGCAAAAGATTCTTTTGTAAAATTCATTGATGAATTCGAAAGCAAAGGTGATGTAAATTTATACGATGATTATTTTAATGCATTATTCGTAGAAAACGCTAAAAATAATCCTAAATATCAATCAGAAGAAGGAGATTGGATCAATTGGACAATTCCAAATACAGAATTCAAATCGCCAATTTTTCAAGCTGGTTTTGGAGAAGGAATCTACCCTGCTTACTTTGGTTATAATGAAAAAGGAGAAATTGTTGGATTTTATATTCAATTCATCGATGCTGAATTAGAAGATTCAGAAGATGATGATGAATGGTTGTAATTAATTTTTCGATCAAATAATATTTAAATCCTTCAAGAAACTCAAGGATTTTTTTGTTTGAAATTTATAAGAGCAATCAAATTGCTGGTTTCTATTTTAATAAAAAACTTGAGTTAAAAATATATCAATTACTTAATTATAATAAATTGTTTTACACTAAAAATCCAGAGAATAAAAATAGTTATGAATTTTCAAAATGAATATAAAATCTCTCAAAAATTCAAAGATAATTGGTATTTATTAGAACGAATTGAGTGAAAACAAAAATCTCACAAATGTGAGATTTTTTTTATCTATTCATCCAATCCATCCAAGCATTAATCTGTGTTTTGCTGATAAAAATAGCTTGTTCAGCTTCTGATTTTGGTTGAAGATGAATTTCAATTTTTTGACTTGAATGTCTTATTATTTCAGTAATTGCATCAATGTGAACAATAAATTTTCGATTGATTTTGAAGAAAATAGTCTCATCCAATTTATTTATAATATCCTTTATTGTGTCATCATAAATACAGGTTAGCTCATCTTTCGTTTTTATAAAAAGATGTTTTCCCGAAGCAAAAAAATAATCAATTTCATGTTCTTCAACTGAGCGTAATTTATTACCATTTGTCACTAAAAAACGATACATAATATCGGACGGAGAATTCTCTAAAACTGCAATAGATTGTAAAGTTGGTAAAATAACGAAGCTTGTACGAATCGTTTTAAATTTTTGCAAAGCAACATGCAATTCCTCAATCCCTCTACTTCAAACGGTTTAAGAATATAATCTATCGTAAAATGATTGAATACCTTCATAGCATGTTCATCATAAGCTGTGATAAAAATAATTGGCGTTAGTATCTCAACTTCTTGAAACATTTCGAAACTTTTTCCATCTCCCAAATCAATATCCATAAAAATAAGATCAACCGAATTTTCTTTAAAAAAAGCCTTGCTTTCTTTGTAGTACGCAAAATTGTAATGGAAGAAACATCTATAATAGACTGTTTCTCTAAAAGATTCTTTAGATAAGTAACCGCCAATAATTCGTCCTCTACAATTGTAATTTTCATGAATGAAAGATTATAAAAAACCATCTCAATGATGAATAAAGACGGTCTAAAAATTTTATAAATAAGGATTATTGAGCTTAGCTGCTTGTGGGATTTCTATTGTATAACTAACATCATTTTCTTGTAAAATATACTCTTTACCTGAACAAACAATCAAAATAATGACTGAATAAAGCGCTAATCGGTGTTATAATTTCATAAGTTAGACATTAAACAGATGACCAACACCTTTTAGTCTATGGATATATTTCGTACAATTTTTCTCGATTTTATTATGCGAATTCGAAATGTAAACATCCAAAACATTGGTGTGAATATCAAATTTTATTCCCTAAACTGCATTTAAAAATTTGTAAGTCATCAAAATCAATTTATTTTCAGATTTTTTTTTGAACTAAACTGATTACCAAGCTTTAAAACTTTGATTCCCGATAATAATTCGTCGAAATGAAATGGTTTTGTAATGTAATCATCTGCACCATAGTCCAAAGCCGAAACTTTATCTTGAACTGTATTTAATGCACTTAACATCAAAATTGGAGTGAATATTTTTTTGTAACGAAGTGTCTGTACAAGCTGAATTCCATCCATTTTTGGTAACATAATATCGCAAATAATCAAATCAAACTGAATCGTAAGAAATTCATCTAAAACAGTTTCGGCATCTTTACAAAGCGTAACCAAATGTCCATTTTCTTCTAATCCTTTGATTAAAAAATCGCTTATTCGCTTATCATCTTCGATTACTAAAATTTGCATACACTTTCCATTTTTTCAAAATTAATGAAATTGATCAAGATGAGATGAATATAGCAAATTTTCTAATTGGATTTTAATTTAAAAAGAACAAAATTCAATAAAAAACGAGCAATAAATTGCTCGTTTTTTATATTCAATAATTCGAAGTCTAATCTCCTTCTCCACTATTTTTCATCGCAGTCAAAAGATTATATGCTCCTTTCGAAACATAGACTTTTCCTGAATTTTGAGGAGATTTTATTTCAATCATTTTATTCGCAGAACCTCCTATTTCTACAAGAACTAATCGAAACTGATTTTTAGTTTGTCTTTCGAACACATAGTCTTTTCCTTCAAACTGAATTACAGCTTCTTCTGGTAAAACATTCGCGTCAAGCGAATTCACTTGCAATTCGATATTGAAATACATATTCGCTGTTAATCGCGTACCATTCGCATTCGTAATTCGTGCAAAAACATCAACCGTTCCATCTTCATTCACTTGATTTGAAATTGAGGTGATTTGCGCATCTAACTTTTGATCTGGTTTTGCATTGGTATAAGCTTTCAAAAATTGACCAATCTGAATGTTACTCAGATCCTTTTCAAATACTTTTACATTCAACAAAGAACGATCTGGATTAATAATTTCTAACATCGCATCTGCTGGCGAAATATATTGTCCTGTATTCGCAAAAACCTGACTCACCATTCCGCTAATCGGTGCATAAACATTGATGGTACGTCGGATATTACTCAACGAAACTGAGGAAGGATTGATATTCATTAATCTTAGTTTCTGTTCCAAGGAACTTTTCTTTACCATCAACGATTGACGTGTTGCTTTCGCTTGTTGCATCACTTTGTCACTTGCTGCTTGCTCTGCATTCAAATCCTTTTGACGAACATAATCTGCACTAGCCTGCTCTAACAAAGCTTTTGTTGTGAGATAATCTTCTTGCATTTGGATATACTGCGGATCTTCTAAAACCACCAAAACTTGTCCTTTATTGACATAATTTCCTGGAATTAGTGCAATTCGTTTCACATAACCACCAAAGGCATTGGTGATAGAAATAGTATTTTCTGGGGTTACTGCCGTCTTTGCATTTAGCCGAATAGTTGTAGGTAAATTCTGATGACGTAAAGAGGTTGTATCAATTTCAAAATTCTTTAATTGAGCATCTGTCAACTTTAAAATTGAAGTAGAAATAGTTGCTTTTTGCTCTACTTCAGGTTTTGTTTCTTCTTTGTTACAACTCATCACAACAAAAGATGTACAAAGCATTAAGATATATTTTTTCATATTATTGTGCAGTATAAAAAGTCATTGCGGCATAAGCCTGATTACGTAGATTCTTTGCTTCTAAAAACTTTGTTTTCACTTCGATGATTTGATTATTCAGAATCACCCAATCCAAAAAATTAATCTCTCCTTCTAGTAATTGACGATTAATTGTTTTTTGTAAATCATTCGCAGCAGGAAGTTGAGTTTGCTCAAAATCTCCTACTATTTCTTCGTAAGCGTTTACTTTATTTTTTAAAACATCAAAATCTTGTTGCAACTTCGATTGTTGTAAAGTATACGCTTGTTTTGCAAGATCAGTTTTAACTTTTGAGGCTTCAATTGACGAATTAATTCCTCTATTAAACAAAGGTAAGCCAACTCCTACTTGAAAAGAATTGTATCGATTTTGATCCAAGTCAGAAAAGCTTTGATTTGAATATCCAACTGTTAAAACTGGAACTTTTTTCGATTTTTCAACTTCAGTTTCTAAAGTAGAAGTCTGAATATTTTCTTCAGCTAATTTTAACATTGGATGTACATTTGAAACAGATAATCCTGCAATTTCACTCCAATTTACACCATCTTTTGTTGGATAAATTTTGAATGATGAATTGGTTAAAAATTGAATTTGTCTTGATTCATTTTCTAATTCATTTTCGACTAATTTCAATTGATTTTGAATCGATTTCAACTGAATAATAGCCGTTGAAACCTCACTTCGGTTTGATTCACCTTTCTTCAAACGTAAATTTGCTTTCTTCAAAAACTCTTGGTAAATCAATTCATTTTCTTTCAATAAATCTTGTTGATATTCTGTATTTTGCATATTGACATACAGATTAGCTAATCGTTGTTTAATTTCAACTTTCGTCAATTGTTCATTTGCTTTAGAAGTACTGATCATTTGTTCGTTCAAAGCTTTTTGACGTTTAAAAACCACAGGAAATTGAAACGATTGCGAAATAGTAAACTTGTTATCAAATTCACCTGAATTCACTTGTCCAAATTCCGCAGCTATATCTAAAGGTGAAAGCGAACGATTGGCAAACACATTTTTCTCGTGATAAACAGTAGTCAATTCTGCTTGTTTAATTTCGAGGTTATTCGCGTCAGCTAACTTGACAACTTCATCAAAACTCATACGTTCTTGCGCATTAGCAGTTGTTCCAAACAAAGCTAGAACTAATAAAATAGCTGTAGGAATTGATTTATGACGAGTTGATTTCTTTTTAAAATGAATATTTTCGAACATAACATATAAAATTGGTAAAACAAATAAAGTAAGGAAAGTCGCGCCCATTAATCCTCCAATAACAACAGTTGCTAATGGACGTTGAACTTCTGCGCCCGAACCATTACTAAGAGCCATTGGTAAGAAACCTAAAGAGGCTACGGCAGCTGTCATTAGAACGGGACGAAGACGAGTTCGTGTTCCCATAATAACAATTCGAGTTGTATTTTTAATTCCGTTATCACGTAGACGATTGTATTCTGATATTAATACAATTCCGTTTAGAACGGCAATTCCAAAAAGTGCGATAAATCCAACTCCAGCACTAATACTAAAAGGCATATCTCGCGCAGCTAAGAATAGTATTCCACCGATTGAAGAAAGCGGAATGGCTGTATAAATTAATAAACTTTCTTTGATTGATTTGAATGCAAAAAATAACAAGACAAAAATCAAAACCAAGGCGACTGGAACAGCGATACCTAAACGAGCTTTAGCATGATTCAAATTTTCGAAAGCTCCACCATAGGTTGTATAATAACCTGTAGGAAGTTTTATTTGAGCATCAACTTTTTGTTGTAATTCTTGTACAACACTTTCTATGTCGCGTCCTTTTACGTTAAATCCAACAACAATTCTACGTTTTGCATCTTCGCGCTGAATTTGATTTGGCGTATTTTTATAATCTACTTTTGCTAATTGATTCAATGGAATCTGAATTCCAGAAGCAGTAGGAATCAATAAATTTCGAATATCTTCGATATTCTCGCGTTTGTCTTCTGCTAAACGAACCACCATATCAAAACGTTTTTCACCTTCGAAAACCATTCCAGTAGATTGTCCTGCAAAAGCCATATTAATAATTCGATTTGCTTCTCCAATACTCAATCCATATTGCGCTAATAAAGCACGATCAAATTCAATCACAACTTGTGGAATTCCATTAATTGGTTCGATATACAAATCTTGCGCTCCTTTTACAGTATTGATTATTTTTCCTAATTTCTCTGCATTATTGGCTAAACTATCTAAATTTTCACCAAATATTTTCACCACCACATCTTGTCGTGCTCCTGTCATTAATTCATTAAAACGCATCTGAACAGGAAATTGAAATCCCGTTGAAAGTCCTGGAACATCTTCCAAAGCTTTACTCATTTTATCCGATAATTCTGGAAAAGTTGTGGCAGAAGTCCATTCTTTTTTAGGTTTCAAAACAATAATCATATCTCCTGCATCCATTGGCATTGGCTCGGTAGGAATCTCTCCACTCCCAATTTTCGTGACAACCATTTCAACTTCAGGGAAACGATCTTTCAGTATTTTAGCTGCCTTATTTGTGTATTCTATTGTTGTCGTAATATTACTTCCTGGTAAAATACGCGCTTCTACAGCAAAATCTCCTTCTTCTAAGGCAGGAATAAATTCTCCACCTAAACGAGACATCACAAAAACAGCAATAGTGAAAAGTGAAAGTACAACAGCTAGAATAATAGTACGAACTTTTAAGGCTTTGATTAAATATTTCTGATGGAAAATCTCAATTTTAGCCATTACACGATCCGATAAATTTGGTTTGACTTTCTTCTTTTTACTTAAGAATAAAGTAGTCATCATCGGAACATAAGTCAACGAAAGAATAAATGCACCAATCAGAGCAAAAGCAACTGTTTGCGCCATTGGTTTGAACATCTTTCCTTCTATTCCTTGTAAAGTAAAAATTGGTAAATAAACGATTAGAATAATAATTTGACCAAAAACAGCCGAATTCACCATTTTTTTAGCTGAAGAACCAACTGTTTGATCCATTTCAGTTTGCGTTAATTTATTCTTCAACCCAAATTTTTTGTTGTGTGCTAACTGATGCATCGCCGCTTCTACAATAATCACAGCACCATCGACAATCAATCCAAAATCTAATGCGCCTAAACTCATCAAGTTTCCACCTACACCAAAAATATTCATCATAATAATCGCGAATAATAAGGCCAGAGGAATGACAGAAGCTACAATAAAACCAGCACGTAAATTACCTAAGAAAAGTACCAAAATAAAGACAACGATTAAGGCTCCTTCAAGTAAATTCGTTTCAACCGTATGAATAGTATTGTCAACCATTTTTTTACGGTCTAAGAAAGGTTCAATAACAACTCCATCAGGTAATGTCTTTTTGATTTCTTCGATACGTTGTTGTACATTCTTAACCACTTCGTTACTATTTGCTCCTTTCAACATCATAACAATTGCACCAGAAACTTCACCTGTATCGTTATATGTCATTGCACCATAGCGCGTAGCAAAGCCAGTTTTTACGTCTGCAACATCTCTCAATAAAATAGGTGTTCCACTTTGCGAACGTTTGACCAAAATATTTTCGATATCTTCGATGTTACCAATTAAACCTTCAGAACGGATGAATAAAGAAGTAGGACCTTTTTCGATATAAGCTCCACCTGTATTTTGATTATTCTCACTCAGTGCATCAAATAAATCATTAATTGTCAGACTAAAAGATTGTAAACGTTGCGGATCAATTGCAATTTCGTATTGCTTCAATTTTCCTCCGAAACTACTCACATCTGCCACACCAGGAACGCCTAAAAGTTGACGACGAACAATCCAGTCTTGAATTGTTCTTAATTCAGTTTCATCATATTGATCTTCGTAACCTTCGGCGGGACGAACAACATATTGATAGATTTCGCCCAAACCTGTCGAAATTGGACCAAGTTGTGGTTCTCCAATACCTTCGGGAATCTCATTTTGAACCTGAATCAATCGTTCACTTACTTGTTGTCGCGCCCAATAAACATCTGTATTGTCATCAAAAACAATGGTTACCAATGATAATCCAAAACGAGAAAAACTACGAATTTCGGTAATCCCACCAATATTAGAATTAGCTTGTTCGATAGGAAAAGTCACTAAACGCTCAATATCTTCTGCACTAAAAGAAGGCGCTACAGTGATAATTTGAACCTGATTAGATGTAATATCAGGTTGTGCATCAATGGGTAATTTTGTCGCATCGTAAATACCAAATATCAACAAAGCCAACGTAAACAAACCCACGATAAATTTATTCTTGATTGAAAAATCAATAATTTTATTTAACATCGTAAAATTGTATAGATTAAAAATGTGCTAAATACAAGTTGTAAATAGCTGAAATTGGATAAATTGAAAGAATCAATCTATCGTAAAATCTAAAAAAATCACGCTTGTTTTGGCGGTTGCCAAATAGAATCTAAATAATGAGTATATAAGAAATCTTCATCAAATGTTTTGATTGAAGTCGTAGAAATTTCTTTATCTAAGTGTAAAACATCAAAGAGTTTTATGGGAGAGAAAAAAAAGTCGATATGAACAAACTCAACTTTCATGAAAGGTAATTTTTGGTCAGTTTCCCAATCCGCATCAACCTCATGTCCACCATAATGATGAACTAAAAAAGTTTTCATTTCATCCAAAAAGTCTCCTCCTTTATCATGTTCAATAAAATGAGAAATAAACACAGGCAATTTATATAACTGACACAATTGAGTTGAAGTTGTTATATATAAAAAAATTAAAATTTTAGTTGCCCATAGTTTCACGACCCAAATGTACAGTCAATTTTGCTTTCTTTCAAATTTAATTAATGGAAAAATCTCGTTAAACTTACTTAGAAACCTCTTTCTTCGTAAATAAATGAGAAATTACTTCGAGTTTATCATGATCGAATAAACACAAACCTTCAACATAGAAAGGTGTAAAATGAAAACTTTGTTGATCTACGATTCCAAATTCTTTCAGTTTTGGTTCGTAAACGACAAAACCTGTACGCAAGAATGGTTTTTTAGAGACTTTATACAACACAATATCATTGGTAAATAATCGTCGATTTCGTTTATCCAATATATCTATTCCAATATCTATGGTATCAAATTGTAAAGCATTTTCGTGCCAAGAAAACTCGTTATAACCTTTAAAATAGGTCACTCCATCTATCTCCTTCGCAAAACCTTCTACTTTATTTTTGTTTCGTAATCGATAATATCCAATCGTTTTCATCTGGCAAATTTGCAATAAAAAAATTTAAAATAGAAACGAGCAATATTAAAATAGATGATTAAATTTATCATCCGAAAACAACTAACACAATGTACAAAATATATCCACAAAAAAGATACAATGAAACCTTAGCTTTGCTGAAACAATTTGCTCAACCTACTGATAAAATTCTTGATTTAGGAATCAAAAATCCTTTTACAGATGTGATGTTGGAAAATGGTTTTGATGTAAAAAATACAAATGGCGACGATTTGGACTATTATTATAAGGATTTGCAAAATTATGATGCTAACTTTGTAACGGCTTTAGAAATTTTAGAACATTTGGTAAATCCAATGGAAGTGCTAAGAAATTTGCCTGGAGATAAATTATTAGCTTCAATTCCGATGCGTTTGTGGTTTTCGCCTGCTTATCGTAATCAAAATGATGCGCGAGATGTACATTATCACGAATTTGAAGATTGGCAATTTGACATGTTAATGGAAAAAGCTGGATGGAATGTAATACATCGTCACAAATGGACGCATCCATCAAACAAACTGGGAATAAGACCCTTATTAAGAAGAATTACACCAAGATATTATGCTGTCTACGCAGAACGAAAAAAAGACTTTACTTACTAAATACTCTATTGTTATACCTGCACATAACGAAGAAGATTTTATTGCGATTACGCTAAATTCTCTCGTTAATCAAACTGTTTTGCCCTATGAAGTGATTGTTATAAATGATCATTCAACTGATAAAACACAACAAATTGTAGAAGAATTTACAGCAAAATATCCGTTCATCAAATTAAGAAATATCTTATCAAAAGGTGAACATCAGCCAGGAAGCAAAGTGATACAAGCTTTTTTAAAAGGTTACGAAATCATTGATCCTAATTATGATATTATTGTTAAATTGGATGCTGATTTAGATATTCCGTTCAATTATTTTGAGACTATTTTAACTCATTTTAATCAAGATGAAGATATTGCAATGGTTGGTGGTTTTGCGTATATTGACAAAGACGGAAAATGGATTCTTGAAAATCTGACAGATAAAGACCATATTCGTGGTGCATTTAAAGCTTATCGAAAAAATTGTTACGAAAAAATTGGTGGATTACGCGCACATATGGGTTGGGATACAGTAGACGAATTGTTGTGTAAATATTATGGTTGGAAAGTTGTTACAGACGAATCTTTACACATCAAACATCTAAAACCAACTGGTGCTAGTTACAATAAATCGGCACTTTACAAACAAGGTGCAGCTTATTATGCATTGGGTTACGGATTTTGGATTACATTAATTGCTGGCACAAAATTGGCTTTACGTAAAAAGAAACCCACATATATTTTGTATTATTTGAAAGGTTTTTTTGAAGCTAAAACCAATGGTACAAAAAAAATGGTAAATCGAGATCAAGAGAAATTCATCCGAAATTATCGTTGGTCGAAAATGAAACAAAAAATAAAAGGTTAAATCTAACATGCGATATTGGTTAACATACACACTATTTATATTTCCATTCATCAGCTTTGCGCAAAATAAGTTGATTACTGGTTCTGTGGTTGTAGACGAAGGAAACGATTATATTTCCTCAGTTTCTGGTGCTCGTATAGAAAATCTGACGTCAGAAAGTAAGACATATACAAGCCCTTCGGGTTATTATTCTATCCAAGCAAATGTTGGCGATACGATTTTGTTTGAAGCAGATTTTTTGATTCCTCGAAAAATTGTAATCAATCAAAACATTTACAACAAAGGTTTTTTACAAGCACATTTGGATATTGAAACAATTGAATTGAGNNTACGATAAAATGGGACTTGATCAACGTTTACGAGATTTAGAACCTAAAAGAGATATTGCCAAATTCAAACCAATGGATGTTTTAAATCCTGTTCGATTAATTGGTCATATAAATGGTTTTTACCGTGAGCAACGTCGTGTACGTAATTATGAAACAAAACTTTCTCTTGTTCAAGAAGTTAAACATTATTATCCAACAGATTTTTATACTAATCAATTACAAATTCCTGAATATAAAATAGAAGAATTTTTATATTATGTTAATGCACGTTATCCGCTTCAAGAAAAAGTTTTGAGCAGACAATTTGGTACGATAATGATTGATTTAGAATCTTATGCGAAAGATTATTTGAATGAATTAAATCAAAACAAAAATCAATAATTCTTAATAGATTTTTAAAATTTAGCCAATAAACGTTAACAAAATTGATGCTAATTTATTAAGACTTATCTTCGTACAAATAATTAAACGTATAATCACGAACAATTGAAATCACTATTTACCATTCTAATATTGCTGTTGTCGAATTTTATTTTCGCACAAGAAAAATGGATTCAGGGAAACATTATCATTGATGATTCTGACGATACAGCAGAAGGAGTTTACGTTACAAATCTGAGAACAAATCATACAACAATTTCTAATTTTACAGGAACTTTTCTTATTCAAGCAAAAGTAAATGACACGCTAAAAATACAATCTGATTGGTACGAAAATCGACTAATTATCTTAAGACCAAATTTATTCAATAAACAAACAATTGTAGTGCATTTAGCTGTGCAGACAATTCAATTGAATACCGCATATATTGGTCAAAAATTGACAGGAATTCTTGAAAAAGATGTCAAAAATGGAAAAAAAGCTGATGTTGTAACAAAACTTTATAAAAGTCTTGGTGTTAATCCTGATATCAAACCTATAAAAGATACATCTTCGTTGAAAGCTGGATTTTTAAGTGGAGATATTACGTTGACGAGATTGGACATTGGGCGTATTTATGATGTTTTTTCTGGTAAAGCAAAACAACGAAAAGCATTGCTTGATTATGAAGATAAATACGATAAAATTACAAAAATTAAGAATTATTTTGGTGAAGATTATTTTACAAATGATTTAAAAATTCCGAAATTCAAAATCAGAGATTTCATTGATAATGCATTAACGAATACAGAATCTAAAATAGAATTGAATGATGTAAATTATTTCAAATTACTCCAATTATTTAATTCTTACAGTAAAATATACCTCGACTTTTTATACGGAAAAGTACCAAATAATACGAAAATCATCAAAAAAGATACGATAGACGATTAAAAAAAGAGCTTGATTAATCAAGCTTTTTTTTGGTATTTTAAAACTATTCTTTTCTAAATTTATACCTTAAACTGTATCTTTGCATCGATTTTAAAGAAACAAATGTCCAGTTATTTTCAATATTTTAAACAACCAATTACAACATACGAACTTCCTAAAAAGTTTGATTATCCATTTTATTATGAACCAACTGAAATTGCAAAACAAGCATGCAAAGAGGTACAAGAATACTTGGAAAATCAAACCGATTTTGAACATAATTTTGGTTTAGAAAATGATCTATCTTCTACTCCAATTGGTAAAATGTTTGGTGTTTTAGTTGTTCGAAATCAGGAGAACAAAATTGGTTATTTAGCAGCTGTTTCAGGGAAATTAGCTAATACTAATCAACACAAAATTTTTGTTCCACCTGTTTTTGATATGTTGAATAAAAATGGTTTTTTCTTAGAACAAGAAGAACGTTTGAATGAAATCAATCGTATTTTAGAATCATTAGAGAATAATCAAAACTATCTACAACTTAAAGAAGATTTTCTTCAATTTGAAATCAATTCTAAATTAAAAATTGAAGAAGGAAAACAACTTTTAAAATCAAATAAAAAAGATAGAAAATCTCAACGCGAAACAATTTCATCAACTTTATCTGAAGAAGAAATTCAATTTTTTGAAGAAGATTTAATCAAACAAAGTTTACGTGATAAATATGAATTCAGAGTTTTGAGTGAAAAACTTGATGCTGAAAAACAACTTTTATTAAACAAAATAAATGTTTTTGAGACTGAAATCAATTCATTAAAAGAAGAACGAAAAACAAAATCTAATTCTCTTCAAAATCAATTATTTAATCAATATCAGTTCTTGAATAAGTTTAAGCAAGAAAAAGGATTATTAGAGATTTTTTCGAACACAGTATTTCAACAACCTCCAGCTGCTGCCGGAGAATGTGCTGCACCCAAATTATTGCAATATGCATTTCAAAATGATTTAGAACCAATTTGTATGGCTGAGTTTTGGTGGGGAGATTCGCCTAAATCTGAAGTTAGAAAACATGGACAATTTTATCCAGCTTGTACAGGTAAATGTGAGCCAATTTTAGGACATATGTTGCAAGGAATTGAACTAAATGAAAACTTATTGTTGAAGCAAAATTCTACCGTTGAAGAGTTAGAAATTTTATATCAAGATGAAGATTTGATTGTTATCAATAAACCAGAAGAGTTTCTTTCGGTTCCTGGAATTGAGATTAAAGATTCGGTTTATCTTAGAATTAAACATCAATTTCCTTTGGCTACAGGTCCAATTATTGTTCATCGTTTGGATATGTCAACTTCTGGAATTCTTGTTTTAGCTTTAAATAAAGAGAGCCATAAACTTCTTCAACAACAATTCATTAAACGTAAAGTTCATAAACGCTATATTGCCCTTTTAGATGGAAGTATTGAGCACGATAATGGTTTTATAGATTTGCCTTTGCGTGTCGATTTGGACGATAGACCACGACAAATGGTTTGTTATGAACATGGAAAAACGGCGCAAACAAAATATGAAGTCATTGCAAGAAAAGACAATAAAACGCTTGTCTATTTTTATCCGATTACTGGTCGTACACATCAATTGCGCATGCATGCTTCGCATCGTTTGGGACTAAATGCACCAATTATTGGCGATGATTTATATGGAAAAAAAGCAAATCGTTTGCATTTACATGCTGAATCTTTGGAATTTACGCATCCAAAAACGAAAGAATTGATGAAATTTCAGGTAGAACCAAATTTTAATCTCTAATTTTGCGAAAGAATACAAAGAATGGAAAATAAAGATTTGACAATACGAGAAGTGATTTATCGCGATATGGATACGTTGATTATGGCAAAATTGAAAAACGGATCTAACATATCGATTGATGATTTGATTGATATTTCTTCTTATTTAGCAGCAAGTTTGTTCCGTGAACGTTGGAAACAAAAAGGTGAGTTGAGCGAAGAGGAAGTGAATATCGTTTTAGGAAATTTAGGTGATTTTTGCAACGAACATTTTGGTGAATATTTTACGCAACAAGATTTTGATAAAATTGTGAAAATTTCTCAATTATTGTTACAAAAACCTACGTTTGATAACGATTCGAAAGAGTTTTTTGATGAAATATTGAAAAATTAGAGAAAAATTTAAACATAAAAAAACCACTTCTAATGAAGTGGTTTTTTATTTAAATATTTTATAAAATCCCCATCAATTCTACTTCGAAAATCATGGTAGAATAAGGTCCTAATTCTTTTGAAATCTCTCTGTCTTTGTAACCAATTTCAGGTTTTACAACAAATCTAAATTTACTTCCAACTGGCATTAATTGTACTCCTTCTGCCCAACCTTTTATTACATTTTCCAAAGGAAAAGCTGCAGGTTTCTTGCGTAGAACCGAACTATCAAAAACTTCTCCGTTGATATTTGTTCCATGATAATGACACAAAACCGTATCAGATAAAGTTGGCTTCACTCCTTCTCCAATCGTGATTACTTCATACAATAATCCACTTTCGGTTTCGGTTACACCTTCTTTCAATTTATATTCTTCTCGAAAAGCTAAACCTTCTGTTTTGTTCTTTTCGATCAATTCTTGTTTGCGTTTTAATAATAATTCAGCTACTCCCATACCGCAAATTTAAAAGGAATATTTTTAATTATAGTATATTAATGATTTCTACAAATTAGTTTACTTTTAATAAAACAATACAACTAAATGAAAAAGACAATTTTCACTTTACTTTTTACTATTATTTCAATTACTATTTTCGGGCAGAATATCGTAAAAGAGATTCCATTTCGATTAACAAAATACAATAATATTTTAGTGCCAGTTATCATCAATCAAAAAGATACGGTACAACTGATGCTACATACAGGCTCTGATTATATTACGATTATCGATGATTCTTACAAAAAAATGAAATCTATTTCGATTTCTGATACATTAAACAATGTGACATCTTGGGCGGGATATTCGGATATGAAAATGAGTAAGAACAATGTAATTAAATTTGGTAATGAAGAGTTTAGCAAAATTCCGATTTTTATCGACAAACAATCTGGACATGAAAGTGATGGAAAAATAGGTTTGAAGTTTTTCGAAGGAAAATATTTAGAAATCAATTTTGATGAGAATAAATTATTTGTCTATGATAAAGCACCTACCAAACTAAAAAAGTATACAAAATTAAATTCAAGATATTCTCAAGAAACGCTGTATATAAAAGCTTTTCCATTCATTGACAAAAAACCGGTTGAAACAGAATTTATGATTCACACAGGTTTTTCTGGTGCTTTGATGATTTCAGATGATTTTGCAAAAGAATATAAATTATTAGAAAAATTTGAAATTATTGGAGAATCTAAACTAAGTGATGCTGCTGGAAATGTAATTCTTTCCAAAAAATCAATTTTACCTGATTTCGAATTAGCAAATCAAACATTCAAAAATGTACCAATGTCATTTTTTGATAGTACAATAAAAATTCAACACAAAAATATTATGGGTGGCGATTTGATTAAACGTTTCAATCTAATTCTCAATCCAGAAAAAGATATTTTATATGTAAAGAAAAGTAAATATTATAAAGACGAGTATTTTAAATTATAAAAAAAATCCACTTCATTTTGAAGTGGATTTTTATTTATATATTTCTCAAACGTTTATATTTACTCAACAACTCTAAACCGCTTTTACACTCAGTTTTTCGTAATATATTTTTTCGATGAGTACGGACAGTATTATATGATATGAATAAGCGCTCAGATATTTGTCTATCCGATACGCCGTCTAAAATCATATTAGCAATTTCCCTTTCTCGTTTTGATAAATTCGGAAATTCATTTTTCAAGGAATCGTACATAAAAGTAGATTCTATTAAATTCTTTTTTAAATTTCTAATTGTTACAAAGTATTTATTTTGCTTAATTAAAATATCTAAATATATATTGCGATGATATGTAAAATTTATTCTACTATTATCCTCAGAAAAATTGTGAATCGTTTGGTGAACGAAATAAACAAATTGATTTAGATAATTACGAATACGAAATGCATATTCTATAACATAAATATCTTTTTTGTCAATATTTTTCAGATATTCTAATCCTTTTTTTTCTGCAAATTTCACAAAATCAATATCTTCTTTGCAATATAAATTTGTAATTTCTTGATATTTTTTCGGAAGTTTTTCAAAAGGATGTATCTCTAAAATAATTGGTTCTACATCTTTTATTTTATCTGTTTTATGATTTAAAATATAAGAATAAGAAGTTCCTAATTTCAAATCAATAGATTGCTTATCTAATTTTTTATGTGTTTTTTTAGATAAATTATTTTCATGAGAAAAAAAATCTGAAAATTCTTCTCTCAATTCTTTCATAAAGTGATTTTTTTTAGGCATAGTTAGAGTATTACAGATTATATAAAAATACAACAATTGAGGTATTTTATAGTGTTTTTTCTCATACTATTTTTGTCTCACAACAACAAAAGATATTTTTAGAAAAAATTCAGAATCAACTATATATAAATTGTTTTGATAATAAAAAAACAAACAATTCATATATTTTTTAGAAGATGAGAAAACTGGTAAGTTTAATAATGGTATTAGGAAGCTTTGTCGTAACAAACGCGCAAACGGAATCGGAAACATTAAATTGGTTACAAGAAAACAAACCAACATTAGATCATGTCAATTGCCAAGCATATAATTTGTACGGAGATTATTTCGAAATTACCGATGATTATGTAAAATTGTACAATGATGAAAAACAATATTGTAAGATATATTGGAAAGACGTTACGAAAGTAACTACGGAGGATAACTTTTTTTATTTAATTTCAAATAAAAAAGTTGATGATAAAAATGTGCAATTAAAAATGTTGATTACAAATACGCCTGCGAGAGAAAGTTTTGTAAACGCTCTGAGACATATGGTTGATTTAAAAACAACAATTGCAAAATCAAAATTATTTTAAGATAAAAAATCCACTTCAAATGAAGTGGATTTTTTATATAAACTATAGTTGTCTTTTATTTTGCTTTGAATTTGTTAATCGCGTTAATTGTAAATTCTGATAAAACTAATTCACCCGAAATTTTTGCACGATCAATTAATAATTCGTCCCAATTTTCTGTTCCTTCCCACGCAACACGTTTTAAATGTTTCATTGCTTCTGGATTTGAATTCGCTAATTTTTTAGCTAAAATATCGATTCCTTCATCCATTTCAACTGCATTTGCATAAACTTCTGCATACAAACCTTTTTCTTTCGCCCAATCAGCCGACTGAAATTCAGTTGCATTAATCGCCATTTGTGTAAAAGCAGAATTTCCAACTTTACGCTCCACAGCTGGTCCAACTACAAATGGTCCTATACCAACTGCTAATTCAGATAATTTTACTGCGGCATGTTCCGTTGCAAAAGTATAGTCAGCTGCCGATGCAATTCCAACTCCACCTCCTACTGCTTTACCTTGAATACGAGCTAAAACAAATTTAGGTGCTTTGCGAATCGCATTGATTACATGTGCAAATCCTGAGAAAAATTCTAATCCAGTTTCGCGATCTTTGATTGAAATTAATTCGTCAAAAGATGCACCAGCACAAAATGTTCTGTCTCCAGCACTTTTTAAAACAATAACTTTTACTTCGTCATCGTTTCCTAATTTCTCGATTTCAGTTGCTAAGTTTCTTAATTGAGAACCTGGCATTGAATTACTTTGTGGATGAAAGAATTCAATTGTACCAATTCCGTTTTGTATATCTGATTTTACGTAAGCTTCCATAGTAATTTGAATATGTGTTAATGTGATAATTTGAAAATTATTAGCTAATTAACGAATTATCACATTATCTAAATAAATTAATCTTGATTTAATTTTTTAACCATTGTTAAAATTGTTGCAATACCAACTGTTTCTCCCGTTTCGTCGTAAATATCAACCAACCAACGAACAATTCCTTTTGCCACATCGTTTTCATCTTTTTTCTCTTGATCGATTTTTTCTTTACACGTAAAACGCACTCCAATTGTAGAACCTGGATATACAGGCTTCACAAAACGACATTCATCTAAACCATAGTTTAATAAAACTGGACCTTTTTTCGCTAAAACAAATAAACCTGCCGCTTTAGACAATAAATAGTATCCGTGAGCAACATTACGCTCAAAAATAGTTCCTTCTAAAGAAGTTGCGTCAACATGTGCATAGAAATTATCCCCAGATAAAGCTGCAAATGCATTAATATCTGATTGTTGAATCGTATGTTTTGCTGTGATTAATGTATCACCAACTTTAACTTCTTCGAAATGCTTCGCGAATGGATGTTTATCTTCTTCGATATAATTTGCTCCATATTGGTATTGTTGAGTAACAGCTGTTAGTTTATTTGGAGAACCCTGGATTGCTGTACGTTGCATATAGTGTAATACACCACGCTTACCTCCCATTTCTTCTCCTCCACCTGCACGACCTGGACCTCCGTGTACTAATAATGGAAGTGGTGATCCGTGACCTGTAGACTCTTTGATACATTCTGCATCCAAAATAACGATACGTCCGTGTAAAGAACCTGCATTCAATACAAATTCTGTTGCGATATCATTATCCGCAGTAACAATCGAACAAACTAACGATCCTTTCCCCATACGAACTAACTCAATTGCTTCGGCAGTTCCGTTGTAAGGAATAATCGTAGAAACTGGTCCAAAAGCTTCGATATTGTGAACGTCCGTTTTATTGAATGGATCGTTGTTGAAGAATAAAATTGGAGAAATAAAAGAACCTTTGTTTTTATCAGCACCTTTTACTTCGAAATTATCTAAGTTTCCAAAAATAATTTCTTGTGTTTTAGCTAATTCTTCTACTTTCTCACGAACTTCTTTTACTTGCGCTGCTCCCGCTAAAGCTCCCATACGAACACCTTCCACATTTGGATCTCCAATTGTAGTCGTTGCTAAACGTTGTCCTAAAGCGATTTGAACATCCTCAACCAAATGAGCTGGCACCAATGCACGACGAACCGCTGTACATTTTTGTCCTGCTTTAGTTGTCATTTCACGTGTAACCTCTTTAATGAAAATATCAAATTCTGGTGAGCCAACTTGTACATCTTCTCCTAAAACACAAGCGTTTAAAGAATCTGCTTCTAAGTTGAATGGAACACCTTCTGAAGTAATTCTTGGATGTGCTTTTAACATTTGTCCTGTCCAAGCAGAACCTGTAAATGTTACAACATCTTCTGACTCTACATTATCTAAAATTCCGTTTGCTGAACCTGTGATTAATTGTAAAGCACCGTCAGGTAAAATTCCAGATTCAATGATTGCACGAACAACAGTTTCCGTTAAGAAAGAAGTAATTGTCGCAGGTTTTACAATAGCTGGAACTCCAGCCAATAAATTAACCGCAACTTTTTCTAACATTCCCCAAACTGGGAAATTGAATGCATTAATATGAATTGCAACACCTCGTTTTGGTGTTAAAATATGTGTACCTAAGAATGTTCCGTTTTTAGAGATTTTATGCGTTTCTCCTTCAACATAAAATGGTTGATCTCCGAATTGACGTCGTAAAGATGCATTGGCAAATAAGTTTCCAATTCCTCCTTCAATATCAACCCAAGAATCTGCACGAGTCGCACCTGTTGCCCAAGAAACCGTGTAAAATTCTTCTTTACGATCCATTAAGTATAAGGCTAATTTTTTCAACATTAAACCTCTTTCTTGGAACGTCATTTTACGTAAAACTGGTCCACCAACTGTACGTGCATAATCCATCATCGCACTGAAATCTAATCCAGCTGATGATGCAGTTCCTATTTCTTCGCCATTGATGGCGTTATATAACATTTGCCCTTCAGACGAACCTTTTGTCCATTGTCCTAAAGCATAATTTTCTAATTGTTTAGCCATTTTTATGTTGTTTGTGTATTTTTTTAGTTATAAGTCGTAAGTATTAAGTTATAAGTTTTTGTCATTCTGAGTTCATCTCAGAATCTCATTAAATTTAAGTGTGATACTGAAACAAGTTCAGTATGACATTTTACATAATACTTTTTACATTTTACTTACTTTCATTCCACGTTTTATAATTCGAAGCCATTGACTCGTAATAATAATCTGGAACTTCTGTTAATGGTTCACAAGGTTTTAAACTATCATGACAATCACTTGGTAATTGCATATATTGTTGAGTACCTTGATCTTTCCATTCGATCATTTGATCCGAAACTTGTTTTACGATTTTTGCAGGATTTCCAACCACAACACTTCTTGTCGGAATATGTGTATCAGCCTTTACAAAAGCTAAAGCACCAACAATACATTCGTCTTCTACCACAACATTATCCATAACAACTGCATTCATCCCAACC
Source organism: Empedobacter sp. UBA7611 (assembly GCF_002484365.1). Lineage (NCBI taxonomy): Bacteria > Pseudomonadati > Bacteroidota > Flavobacteriia > Flavobacteriales > Weeksellaceae > Empedobacter > Empedobacter sp. UBA7611. The sequence goes on along the minus strand of NZ_DLJR01000046.1, from coordinate 24,991 downwards.
ATACAATTGCGACCAATTGTTGCTCCGTGAATAATTGCTCCGTGACCAATATGCGCTTTTTCTTTTAAATGAACTGTTGTTCCTGGAAACATATGAATCGTACAATTTTCTTGTACATTGCAATTATCTTCGATAATAATTTGTCCCCAATCACCACGTAACGCACAACCTGGACCAATGTAAACATCTTTCCCAATAATCACATTTCCTGTCACCACAGCTTGCGGATGAATAAATGCTGTTGGATGAACAACGGGTTTATATCCTTTGAATTCGTAAATCATAATTTATAGATTTGAGATAGTAGTATTGAGTAATGAGATTTTATTTAATTGATACTTAAACAAGTTCAGCATTACTAAAATCTAAAATCTAACTTCTCAATACTAACATCTATTTTTACGCTCTTTCAATAATTACAGCATATCCTTGTCCTAAACCGATACACATTGTAACCAATGCATAACGTTTTCCTGTAGCTTGTAATTCGTAAGCCGCAGAATTTAAGATACGCGCTCCTGACATTCCAAGTGGATGTCCTAAAGCGATAGCTCCACCATTTGGATTGATACGAGAATCGTTATCTACTAAACCTAATGCACGCGTACATGCTAAAGATTGCGCTGCAAAAGCTTCATTTAATTCAATTACATCTATATCATTTATTGTTAAACCAGCTTTTTCTAATGCAATTTTCGTTGCATTCACTGGTCCAATTCCCATGATACGAGGCTCAACACCTGCAACACCAGAAGAAACGATTCTTGCCATTGGTGTTAAACCAAAGTCTTTAATTGCTTGTTCAGAAGCTAAGATATTAGCAGCCGCACCATCATTCAAACCAGAAGCATTACCAGCAGTTACTGTACCATCTGCTTTGAAAGCTGGACGTAACTTTGATAAAATCTCCATAGTTGTATTATTCTTTGGAAATTCATCAGTATCAAAAATGATTGCATCACCTTTACGTTGTGGAATAACTACAGGAACAATCTCTTTTGCTAAACGACCATTTGCTTGTGCAGCAGCCGTTTTTTGTTGAGACCAAACCGCAAATAAATCTTGATCTTCACGCGAAATATTATCACGTTCCGCCAAATTTTCTGCTGTATTTCCCATTCCATCAACACCCCACATTTCTTTCATTTTAGGGTTGATAAAACGCCAACCAAAAGTTGAATCATAAATTTGCACATCTCCACCAAATGGAGAAGCTGATTTAGAAACCACCAAAGGAGCACGTGTCATCGATTCTGCTCCACCAGAAATCATTAATTGTGCATCTCCTACTTGAATCGCTCTTGATGCTGCAATTGCAGCCGATAATCCAGAAGCACACAAACGATTCACCGTTTCTCCCGGAACTGTATAAGGTAAACCAGATAATAAAGCCGACATACGAGCTATATTACGGTTATCCTCTCCGGCTTGATTTGCATTTCCTAAAATTACATCGTAAAATGCAGCAGGATCAATTGACGGATTTCTTTTTAATAATTCGGCGATTACCATTGCGCCCATATCGTCTGGACGAACAGCAGATAATCCACCTTTTAATTTACCAATTGGAGTTCTAACTCCATCTATAATATATGTTTGGTTCATTTTTATACGTTTTACGTGATACGTTTTACGCTTAACGTTCAAAAAAATTAGAACTTATAACGTAGAACTTATAACATTTTACTCTTCAATTAAAGGTTTACCTGTTCTAAAACAAGTTCCTTTAAATAAAGCTATTAACTCATTTTTTTGATTCGTAACTTTGATATCGTAAATACCTGTTCTTTTTGTTGAAGAAATCTCTTGCGATTCGATTGTAAAAACATCTCCATTGCGTCCAGCTTTCGTAAATGAAATATGAACATCTAAAGCAACTGAAATATTATTGTACATATTGCACGAAAAAGCAAATGCAGAATCAGCCATTGCAAATGTTACTCCGCCATGTACAGAGCCAACTCCGTTCATCATTTCTGGACGAATTGCTGCTTGTAATTTTGCATATCCTTCTCTTACTTCAATTACTTCTAAACCTAACCATTCACTAAATTTATCGTGGTCAAGCATTCTATTCAATAACTTTTGTGGTTCCATTTATTGATAATTTTTAGTAGAAAGTTTTATTTTCTTTGACGTAATTTCTGATAATTGGACTTAAACGATAACGATCTTCGTGGTAATAATTGTACAATTCATCTAAATCGTTTTGTACATTTCCAAGACCATATTCATCTGCCCATTTCAATAATCCTTTTGGATAATTTACCCCTTTTGTCATCGCTGTATCTAAATCCTCACGGTTTGCAATATTTAAAAATAAAGCATCAGCTGCTTCATTGATTAACATCACTAAAACACGTTTGTAGATTTTTTCTAATAAAGCTTGATCTTGCGATGGCACTTTCTTCTCCACTCCTTCAGCATAATTGTAGAATCCACGACCCGATTTGCGTCCATAATATCCAGCTTCGAATAAACGTTTTTGAGAAAAAGATGGTTTAAATCTTGGATCATAAAAAAATGATTCGAAAACCGATTCTGTTACACGATAATTCACATCATGACCGATAAAATCCATTAATTCGAAAGGTCCCATACGGAAACCTCCAACAGAAGTCATCGCAAAATCGATTGTTTCTGCATCGGCTACGCCTTCTTCTAATAAACGAATCGATTCGCTGTAGAATGGGCGAGCCACACGATTTACAATAAATCCTGGTGTATCTTTTGTGATGACTGGTAATTTACCAACAGATTGAATCAAGGCTTTTACTTCTTCTGCTAAACCTTCTCGCGTTTGTACGGCTGGAATAATCTCTACCAAAGCCATTAAAGGCGCAGGATTAAAAAAGTGAATTCCAATAACACGTTCTGGTTTTGAACACGCAGATGCAATTGATGCGATTGATAATGAAGAAGTGTTTGAAGCTAAAATACATTCGTCAGAAACGAGTTCTTCCACTTGTTTGAAAACTGATTTTTTAATATCTAAATTTTCAATAATTGCTTCAATCATTAAATCAATCGATGCAAAAGCGGTTAAGCTATCTGCATATTCGATATTGTTTTGAATTTCTTGTGCTTTTTCAGCAGTATATTTTTCTTTCGCCACTAACTTCTCGAATGTCTTCGCTAAGTTTTGTTTTGAACGATCTAAAGCTTCTTTATTTGTGTCATATAAAACAACTGGATGACCAGATTGAGCAAAAACTTGTGCAATTCCAGACCCCATTGCTCCTCCACCAATAATTCCTATTTTTTTCATTTCTTACTCGCCTTTAAAAACAGGATTTCTTTTCTCGATAAATGCGTCTACACCTTCTTGATAATCTGATGTATTCCCTGATTTAGCTTGAAATAATCCTTCTTGAATTAATTGTTCTTCGATTGAATTATTAAATGTTTGATTCAATAATTTCTTTGTATAAGCCAAACCTTTTGTTGGAAGATTGGCTAATTTATCAGCAATCTTTGCAACTTCAGCATCGAAAATATCGTCAGCAAAAAACTCATAAATCATTCCGATTTCTTTTGCTTGAGCCGCCGAAACTTTATCTGCAAGCATCATTAAAGCAGTTGCTTTTTGAAGTCCAATTAAACGAGGTAAGAAATAAGTTCCTCCACAATCTGGGATTAAACCAATTTTAGAAAAAGCTTGAATGAAATTTGTCGATTCTTTCGCAACAACAATGTCACAAGCCAAAGCTAAATTTGCTCCCGCACCGGCAGCAACACCGTTTACAGCAGCAACAACTGGTTTGTCCATATTTCTAATTTTAAGAACCAATGGATTGTAATTTTCTTGAACGATTTTATTGAAGTCGATTTCTTTTTCTTCTAAAACTTCGCCTAAATCTTGACCAGCGCAGAATGCTTTTCCCGTTCCAGTTAAAACCACTGCACGAACAGAAACATCTTGAGCTGCAACATCCAAGTGATGTTGAAGAGATTTAATCATTTCCTGATTAAAACTGTTAAAAACAGAAGGACGATTCAACGTAATCGTAGCAATTCCTCCCTCTTGTGTGTATAGGATTGATGTTGAATTTTCCATAATTTTTTAGTGATGACATTTGAAATAATCAAATGGTTCGTGGCAGCTATTGCATTGATACATAGCTTTGCAGGCCGTAGAACCAAATTGACTGATAAGTCTGGTATCTGTAGAGCCACATTGTGGACATTCTACATTTTGTTCATCCGAAAAAAGCGCATCAGATGAAGGATTTTTGGTAGGCGGTGCAATTCCATAAGCCTTCATTTTTTGCTTTCCTTCTTCTGTCATCCAATCAGTTGACCACGAAGGGCTCAACTGATTAATGACATTGATATTTTTGAATCCTTTTTCGATTAATTTTAAACGAACAGAAATTGAAATTGCACTCATAGCAGGACATCCTGAATACGTTGGCGTAATAGTAACATTGACACTTTCTTGGTCAATCAATTCAATTTTACGCACAACACCAAGATCGATTACACTAATCACAGGAATTTCTGGATCAGCAACTTCCTCCATGTATTGCCAAATTTCTTTTTCGGTTACCATTGCGAATTTGGATAAGTTCTTTGTAAATATTGTAAATCTGTTAAGATAAATCCTAAATGCTCTGTATGAACACCTTCTTTACCTCCTTTTTGTACAAACGCATTTTCGACATCAGCCTCGATTGTCGCTTCGTCTAAAATTGCTTTTACATTTGCTAACCAAGTTTCTTGAAATTCTTCTGGACTTGAAATTAATCCTTCTTCAACTAAAGCTTTTTGGTAAGGTGCTAATAAAAACGCTTCTTTTACATAAGGTAAAATATTATTTACAGCTTCCTGAATTTTATCGTGAGATTCTTGTGTTCCATCTCCTAAACGAATTATCCATTCTGATGACCATTTTAAGTGATATTTTACCTCTTTCAATGATTTTTCAGCGATAGCTTGTAATTTAAGATCTTTTACTTTCAAGAATTGTTCTAATAATAATGCGTGGTAAGAATCATAAAAGAACTGACGTGCAACTGTATCACCGAAATGTCCGTTTGGTAATTCAACTAACAATAAGTTTTTGTATTCACGCTCTTCGCGTAACATTGCTAACGTATCTTCAGTTGCTCCATTCCCGATCATTTCAGCCGCATAGTTATAATAATTAGAAGTTTGACCTAATAAATCCAACGCCATATTAGACATTGCAATGTCTTGTTCTAAAATTGGACCATGACCACACCATTCGCATAAACGTTGTGCCAAAATTAGATTTGTATCCGCTAAATGTAAGATAAAATCGATGTAATTTTGATTGTTTTGATAAACTGTACTTGTCATAAATTACATGTTTTTAATTTCTTCTGGTACATCATAAAAAGTTGGATGACGGTAAACTTTGTCTTCTGCAGGATCAAAAAATTGCTCTGCTTCATCAGGATTAGAAGCATGGATATTAGCAGATTCTACCACCCAAATACTTACACCTTCTAAACGACGTGTATATACATCACGTGCATTTTCTAGTGCCATTGTAGCATCAGCAGCATGTAAGCTCCCAACATGTTTGTGGTCTAACCCTTGTTTACTTCTAATGAATACTTCCCATAAAGGCCAATCTCTATTTTCCATCTTTTTATGCGTTTTTGCGTTGTTCTTTTTCTAATTCTCTTTGTTTTCTTTTTTCGTGGTAAGCTGTTGCTGCATCACGAACCCAAGCTCCTTCGTTGTGAGCATTACGGCGAGCATCCAAACGTTGTTTGTTACATTTACCGTTTCCTTTCACAACATTCCAGAATTCTTCCCAATCAATTTCTCCGAATTCGTAGTGCCCTGTTTCTTCGTTGAATTTTAGATCTGGATCTGGAATAGTTAATCCTAAATATTCGGCTTGAGGAATAGAAATATCTACGAAACGTTGACGTAATTCGTCATTCGAGAAACGTTTGATTCTCCATTTCATTGATAATTCTGAGTTTGATGATTCTTCGTCTTTTGGTCCAAACATCATTAATGTAGGCCACCACCAACGATTCATTGCATCTTGCAACATCGCTTTTTGTTCTGGTGTTCCTTTTGATAATACCACTAATGCTTCATAACCTTGTCTTTGGTGGAAAGATTCTTCTTTACAAACACGCACCATTGCACGAGCATAAGGTCCGTAAGAAGTTCTACATAATGGAACTTGATTCAGAATCGCAGCTCCATCTACCAACCAACCAATCATTCCGATATCTGCCCAAGTAAGGGTTGGATAATTGAAGATTGATGAATATTTTGCTTTACCTGAATGTAAGTCATTTAATGTTTGAATACGAGAAACACCTAACGTTTCAGCAGCACAGTATAAATATAATCCGTGACCAGCTTCGTCTTGAACTTTCGCTAACAAAATTTTCTTTCTATTTAACGAAGGCGCTCTTGTAATCCAGTTTGCTTCTGGTAACATTCCAACAATTTCTGAGTGAGCATGTTGAGAGATTTGTCTGATTAATGTTTTACGGTATGCATCTGGCATCCAGTCTTTTGGTTCGATACGAACTTCATTTTCAATCTTATTATCGAAGATTTCTTGAAAATCAATTTCTTTTGCACTCATTTCTAAACGTTTTTAAAGTTGATTATTTGGCATCAAAATCTACCACGACTTCTGCAGAACGAGGGTGCGCTTGACACGCTAATACAAATCCTCTTTCTAATTCATCTGGCTCAAGTGAGTAGTTGATGTCCATTTCTACCTCACCCTTCTCTACTTTACACTTACAAGTTGCGCAAACACCACCTTTACAAGCATAAGGTAAATCAGCTCCGTTTTGTAAAGCCGCATCTAAGATTGTATCGCCATTGTAACCCAAATCAATCTGTAAAGCTGTTGCATCTAATTTGATGGTTACTTTACTCATTGTATCATCTGATTGTTTTACAGCTTTTTGACGCTCTACCTTTTTCGCTTCTGCAGATGCACTATAGAATAATTCGAAATGCAAATGTTTTGCATCAACTCCTGCTTCTACAAAAGCGTCACGACCGCTTAAAATCATTTCTTCTGGACCACAAAGGAAAACTTCGCTTACTTCTTTTGGATCGATGATATTTTGCAAGAAATATTCAATTTTTGCTTTATCAATACGACCACTCAAAATCTCAGCATCAGCCGTTTCACTACTCAAGATATTGTAAACGCTAATGCGTTCCATGTATCTATTTTTTAATGCTTCGATTTCTTCTTTAAAAATAATCGAACCTTTGTTTCTGTTTCCATATAACAGTACAAATTGACTGTTAGGTTCTGTTTGTAGAACTGTTTTGATGATAGAAAGTACAGGTGTAATTCCTGATCCTGCCACAATTCCTACATATAATTTTTTGTTGTCTTCGTGTACTTCTGTAAAGAAATTTCCTTGTGGAGTCATTACATCAAGAACATCGCCAACTTTGATTGTATCGTTAACAAATGTCGAGAAAATTCCATCCTCAATTTTCTTTACAGCAACTCTTAATTCATTATCCAAAGGACTTGAACAAATTGAGTAAGAACGTCTAATTTCTTCGTTATTGTGAAGATTTTTGAACGTTAAATATTGACCATGTTTGAATTTGAATTCTTGGTTTAATTCTTCTGGCACTTCAAATGTAACGGATACACAATCTGGTGTTTCCTTTTTTACATTTTTAACGCGTAATTGGTGAAAATTTATAGCCATATTATTTTTGAAATCCGTTAATTAATAGTGTCATTAAGTCATTTTCTAATTGCTCTGGTGAGATATCTCGTCCAGGTTTGTACCACAATTCTATCCAACGTAATGATGATAATAAAGTAAATAAAGCAACCGAAACATTCAAGTCTTTAAATTCGCCTGCTGCAATTCCTGCTTTGATAAGATTGGCAATTCTTTTTTCGTATCCTTTTCGAATTGTTTTGTACAACTCTTTTTTTGTATCCGAAAGATTTTTCCAATCATTATTTGCAACAGAAACTTCATTTGGCTCATCAATAATCATTCTGACGTGTAATTGAATTAAATCTCTCAATTTCTGAACATTTGATTCGTCCGTATCTTCGATCGAACTAATGTGAGAAACATATTGATTGGCAACTTTAAAACAAATCTCTTCTAAAATTTCGTCCTTCGAACGAATGTGATTGTATAAACTTGCCGCTTCCATTCCGACCTTTTCTGCCAGTTCGCGCATTGATGTTGCCGAATAACCTTTTTGTTTGAAGATTAATGCAGCTTCTTGAATAATGAGTTCTTTTTTACTTTGTTTAGGCATATATTTATAAATGTCTGTTATCGATAATTCGGTTTAATTTTCCTCCTTCACTTTTCGGAAGTTCATCAACTTGATACAATTTAACATTCATTCCTAATCCAATATTGTCTCTAATTTTTTTGTGAATATTAGAGATTAATTTGCAACATGCATAATTAGATTCGTCGTTCAAATTATCACAAGTGAAACCTTGGCTTGCAAAATAGTCAGGATTAATTTCAAATCCAACTTCTACAGCATCCATATTTTTAGGTTTTGTTAAAACTACTTGATAATTTGGCGATAATTCTGGAAATTCTGGAATAAAATCAGCGATTTGTGTGTGAAAGAAATTTACACCTCTAATAATCATCATATCATCTGCACGACCAATAATTGGTCCCATTTTGATATGCGTTCTTTTCTTAGAATATTCGTACGTAAGGGTTGTGATATCTCCCGTCCAATAACGCACCAATGGTAAAGCTTCTTTTGTTAACGTTGTAATCACTAAAACTCCAGGTTGTCCATAAGGCACAGGCTCACCTGTTTTCTCGTCTACAATCTCTGGAAAGAAGTGGTCTTCCCAAATGTAAGATCCTGTTCCTTGCTCTTCATAATCTTCATTAGATACACCAGGTCCGATAATTTCGCTCAATCCATAGATATTAGAAGCTTTGATGTTTAAACTTCCTTCTACTTCTTGGCGTAATGCTTCTGACCATGGTTCTGATCCTAAAATAGCAAACTTAAGATTTAAGCTTTCTAATGATTCGCCTCTTTTCTTGATTTCCTCAGCTACTGTTAATGCATACGATGGTGTTGCACAAATCGCATCAGCCTGAAAATCTTTCAACAACATAATTTGTTTTTCAGTATTTCCACCAGAAATAGGAACAACTGTCATTCCTAACTTTTCTGCTCCATAATGTAATCCCAAACCTCCTGTAAACAAACCATAACCATAAGCATTTTGTAATGTCATTCCTGGTTCGCATCCAGAAGCCGCTAAAGAACGTGCTACTACTTCTGAAAATAATTCGATGTCATTTTTGGTATAACCTACAACAGTTGGTTTTCCTGTTGTGCCGCTTGAACAATGTAAACGGATTACGTTGCTCTTTGGTTCTGCAAATAATCCGAACGGATAGTTCTCTCTTAAATGTGTTTTTTTGGTGAAAGGTAATTTGTGTAGATCTTCAACACCTTTGATGTCTTCTGGTTTTATTCCAGCCGCATCAAATGCTTCTTTATAAAAAGGTACATTGTTGTACACTTTTTGTAACATGTTTTGAAGTCTTTCGTTTTGAAGAACGCGCAATTTTTCAATTGGCATTTGTTCTATCTCGGGATTAAATATCATAATTTTTGCAGATTTTGATTTTTGATAATAACAAATTTAATCAAAAAAACTAAAAAAACTAACGTTTGTTAGTTTTTTTAGTGTAAAAAATACAATTCTTATTAATTATTGCCTTTTTAATAAGATAAAACACTATTAATCAATGTTTTTAATTTTTCAGCATTGGGTAACATCTCTGCTTCCAAAGTCGAATTTAATGGAATTGCTGGCATATCTTGCGCTCCTAACACACGAATTGGTGCATCTAAGTACTCAAAACACTCTTCATTAATTAAGCCTGAAATACTCTGTGCAAAAGAGTTTTGCTTCGCTTCTTCTGTCAAAACAATACAACGATTGTGTTTTTTTACACTATTAAAGATTGTTTCTTCATCTAACGGAACTAAAGTTCTTAAATCGATAATTTCGACTTGATTAGGAAAATCCTTTGCCGCTTGTTTTGCCCAATACACTCCCATTCCGTATGTAATAATCGAAACAGAATTATGATTTTGAGAAGATTCAGCCGTTAAAACTTCACGTGCTTTACCAAAAGGCAATACATAATCTTCGTCCGGCTCAACTGTCGCAGCATCTTCTGTTCCTTTTATTTTACTCCAATACAACCCTTTGTGCTCTAGCATTACCACAGGATTTGGATCGTAATAAGCTGCTTTCATCAAACCTTTCAAATCCGCTCCAGTAGATGGATACGCAATTTTAATTCCTTTAATATTCGTCAAAACACTTTCAACTGAACTTGAATGATAAGGTCCTCCGCTTCCATACGCACCAATTGGTACACGTAAAATCATCGAAACTGGCCATTTACCGTTTGATAAATAATTAGAACGTGCCACTTCTGTAAACAATTGATTCAATCCTGGCCAAATATAATCTGCAAATTGCACCTCAACAATTGGTTTTAAGCCAACTGCAGACATTCCAACCGTAGATCCGATTATAAACGCTTCTTGAATTGGTGTATTAAATACACGATTTTTACCATATTGTTTTGCTAAAGTTGCCGCTTCACGAAAAACTCCACCTAAACGCAATCCTACATCTTGTCCATATAATAAAGCTTCTGGATGTTTTGCCATTAATTCACGAATCGCAAATAATGCAGAATCTACCATTACTGTTTTATCTTTTCCTTCTGGAGAACGATTTCCTTTTTCTTCGTTAATCGGTGTTGATGCAAAAACATGCGTATATAAATCTTCAGAACGTGGATCTTCTGCTTTTAATGCTTCTTGATATTCTGCCTGAACTTGTTCTTTTATCTTATTCTCAATTTCGATTAAATCATTTTCATCGAAACCTTCATTTAATAAAGTATATTTTAATTTATCGTAAGGATCACGAGATTGTGCTTCCTCTAAATCATCTCTGTACCATTCTTTGCGAACGCCAGATGTATGATGATTCAATAAAGGAACTTTTGCATGAACCAAAATCGGACGACGTTCTGTACGAATAATTTCAATTGCACGTTGAATCGTTTCATAAGAAGCTAAAAAATCCGTTCCATCAACCACAAAAACTTCCAAACCATTGAAACCTTTTGCATAATGAGCGATATCTTGTGCACGAATTTCATCTGCCGAAGCCGAAATATCCCATTCATTATCTTGAACCAAATATAAAATTGGTAATTGTTTCAACGCTGCCATTTGGAAAGCTTCTGCCACCTCGCCTTCCGTACAAGACGCATCTCCTAACGAACAAACTGCAATTGGTTTTACTTCTTCATTGCAAAGACCTTCTAATTCTTTGTACTGCATTCCCATCGCAATTCCCGTTGTTGGAATCGCTTGCATTCCTGTTGCACTACTTTGATGCGGAATTTTCGGCATATTATCACGGCGCAAACTTGGATGAGAATAATAGGTTCTTCCTCCAGAAAAAATATCGTCGCGTTTTGCCAATAATTGCAACATCAATTCGTAAGGAGTAATTCCGATTGATAGTAACATTGCATCGTCTCGGTAATATGCACTTAAATAATCTTGCGGTAATAATTGTAATCCTGTTGCAATTTGAATTGCTTCATGTCCACGCGCTGTTGCATGTACATATTTGCTTGTTACAGCTTTATTTTCTTCGTATAATTCGGTTAAAGATTTTGCAGTAACCAATAATTCGTATGCTTGTTTAAGTAATGTTGTTGTTGATAATGTGGTTTCCATTCTGATTAAATTTGCGTGTTAACATCCCAATTCTCCATGTAATCTGAAATTCGTTTCAAGAAAACGCCTCCCAAAGATCCGTCTATCACACGATGATCAAACGAAAGTGACAAATACATAAATTGCCTCGCCACAATAATATCTCCGAACTCAGTTTCCAAAACCGCAGGTTTTTTCTTGATCACACCAGTGGCTAAAATTGCAACTTCAGGTTGATTGATAATTGGCGTTCCCATCAAATTACCGAAAGTCCCCACATTACTTATTGTGAACGTTCCTCCACGAACATCATCTGGCGAAAGTTTGTTGTTTCTCGCTTTATCTACGATAGAATTTACACCTTTTGCTAAACCTTCTAAATTCAATTCATTGGCTTGATGAATAACAGGAACAATCAAATTATTGTTTGGTAAAGCAGTTGCAATTCCAATATTTATCTCATTGTGTTTGATTATTTTAGTCTCAGTTTCATCAACTGATACATTAACCATTGGAAAATCTTTAATTGCCCGAACAACACAATCTACAATTAACGGCGTAAACGTTAATTTCTGTTTGTATTTTGCTTCAAAAGCAGCTTTATTTTCTTCGCGCCATTTCACAAAATTCGTCACATCAGGTTCTACATAAGCCGTCACATGAGGCGAAGTTTGTTTACTCTTTTTCATATGTTTCGAAATCAATTGACGCATTTTATCCATCTCAATGATTTCATCTTTCGCTCCAAAGGAAGAACTTGAAACTAGATTATTTTCACTTAAAGTATTACTTAAATTATTAATTGTAAATGGTTTATTTTGAATATAATTCATTACATCATTTTTCGAAATTCTTCCATCACGTCCAGAACCTTTTATTTGTGAAATATCAGTTGATTGAAGATTTTCTTTTTGAATAATACTTTTTACCAAAGGTGATAAAAATTGATTTGTATCGATTGAATTTATAGTTTGTGAAATTGTAACAGTTTCAATCTTTTTTTCTTCAACATTTTCAGTTTTTTGAGCTGATTGTTGTTGATTTTCTGAAAGCTCAATTAAAGCGAAAACTTCTCCAATTTTTATTTCATCTCCTTCATTAAATCTAAACTCAATAATCTTTCCAGCAGTTGTAGAAGGCACATCAGAATCTACTTTATCCGTCGAAACTTCGGCAATTACCTCATCCTCTTGAATGAAATCGCCAACGTTTTTTGTAAAACGAACTAATTGTACAGACTCAACACTTTCTCCCAATTTTGGAATCGTTAGTTCTATATTCTTCATTTTATTTATTTGCAGTTTTGAGCGTTGAAGATAATGATTTTTTATAAAAACTAATGAATGTTAGTTGAAATATTCATTGAAATTTTGCTTTTTTAGTGTAGCTATTACATTATCCAAAACTCAATCCTATTAAAACCTCATCACCAAACCAACTCCTGCTTGATTATTTTGATACACAGGAAAAAACATTGTCGCCACTTTTGATTCTTTATTTTTTGGAGAAAACCAATTGTTAATCGTAGGAAATAACCAATACGCCAATTCCGTAGATAAAATCCCTATTCCCGCTCCAGCAACAACATCTCCAACCCAATGGCGATTATTGATAACACGATAAACACCTGTAAAAGCTGCCAAAGGATATCCAGCCAAACTCAACCAAAAATTAGAATCTTGATATTCTCGAAACATAAATTGAGCCGTAGAAAATGCATTCGCCGTATGTCCAGAAGGAAAAGAAAGATTGTTTGTACCATCGGGTCTTTCTTCTTGTACAGTGTGTTTTAGCCCCATCACCAAACCTGTATTGATGATTTGAGATGTTGCAAAAATAATTGTACGATCTCGTAAATTATGTTTCCCTTGAACGCCAGCCAAATTCAATCCATAAACCGCTGCTGCAGGTAAATATTGTGTATAATTATCAAATTTATTTCCTTTTGTTTTATCTTCTAAAATTTCGTTTTGAGTAGATTTATTCAAATTATCCAATGCTGGAATTGCCAAACTCAGACTTCCATATGTAATTAAAGTCGCAGGAATAATCAACTTTTTGGCGTTGAAATGATAAACTTTATCTTCTGGATTAAATATTTGCTTTGGAATAGAATCAAGTTGAATAGAATCGGTTTTAGTTTGCTGAATTGTATCTTGTGCATTCCCTTTTATAGAAAATATTGAAAGTAATACACAATTCATGACTATCGTTTTTGTTTTAATTTGGTTCATTTTCACATTCATTTTATTGAACAAATGTATTTGAAACCTCCTTACACAAAACTTAAGATTTGATTAAGAAAAAAGCCATTAGAAATAATCCAATGGCTTTAAAAAAATATCTATTTATAAATTTCCTCGACGTTCTTGCTCTCTTTCTAAGGCTTCGAACAATGCCTTGAAATTCCCTGCTCCAAACGATTGTGCTCCATGACGCTCGATAATTTCGTAGAATAATGTTGGACGATCTTCAACTGGTTTTGTAAAAATTTGTAACAAATAACCTTCTTCATCACAATCAACCAAAATTCCTAAATCTTGTAACTTCTTGATATCCTCATCAATTTCACCAACACGCTCTGGAATCATATCGTAATAAGCCTCTGGCGGCGCAGATAAAAACTCAACTCCGCGAGATTTAAGTTCTGTCACAGTTTTTACAATATCCTTAGTTGCAACTGCAATATGTTGCACACCTTCTCCTTCGTAAAAATCTAAATATTCTTCAACTTGAGATTTCTTTTGACCTTCTGCAGGCTCATTAATAGGGAATTTTGAATAACCATTTCCGTTACTCATCACTTTCGACATTAATGCTGAATATTCTGTATTGATTTGCTTATCATCAAACGATAAAATATTTACAAATCCCATTACATCTTGATACCAAGCTACCGCCTCGTTCATGCGATTCCAGCCTACATTACCAACGCAATGATCCACATACAATAAACCGCAATCTGTTGGTTGATATGTTGATTCAGATTTCACATAACCAGGCATAAAAGGACCTTCATAATTTTTACGCTCAATAAACATATGAATCGTTTCTCCGTATGTATAAATTCCAGACATTTTTACTTCACCAAACTCATCTGTAATCGTAGTTGGTTCCATATAAGGTTTTCCTCCACGTTTCGTTGTTTGCTCAAAAGCATCGTACGCATCATCTACCCAAAGTGCTAAAATTTTAACTCCATCACCATGTTTCATTGCATGTTGACAAATTGGAGAATCTGATTTTAAGCCAGATGTTAAAACTAAACGAATTTTCCCTTGTTGTAAAACATAAGAAGCTCTATCTCTCACTCCAGTTTCTGGGCCAGCATATGCAACTTCTTGAAATCCGAAAGCTGTTTTGTAATAATGTGCAGATTGTTTTGCATTACCAACATAAAATTCGATATAATCTGTTCCATTGATTGGAAGAAAATCTTGTGCTAATGCTATTTTTTCTGCAAATGTTTGTGTACTCATTTTATTGTGTTTTTTATTTTATTGTATTATGTAAAATGTATTGAGTTTTACTGTATATGATTTATTCAGTTTCTCTTGACTTAAAATATTTGATTTTCAATCAAGTTCACGATGACTTTTATTAAATCTTTTCTTAGATTCTTCGACAAGCTCAGATGACAACGAACTTAGAACTTAGAACTTAGAACTTAGAACAAAATTAAAATCTCTTAATAAAGCCAAGATTTATAATAATCTGGATCTTCTATTTCTAACGCTTGTTCAGTTAACATCAATGGTCTGAAAGGATCAATCATCACCGCTAATTCGTGTGTTTCTTTCGCTCCAATTGATTTTTCAACTGTACCTGGATGTGGACCATGCGGAATTCCTGCCGGATGTAATGTAATTTGCCCTTTCTCAACCGATTTTCTCGACATAAAATCTCCATCAACATAATATAAAATTTCATCAGAGTCTACATTACTATGGTTATAAGGAGCTGGAATCGCATTTGGATGATAATCGAAAAGACGTGGAACAAAACTACAAATCACAAAACCTGCACCTTCAAAAGTTTGATGAACAGGCGGTGGCTGATGGATACGTCCTGTAATTGGCTCGAAATTATGAATAGAAAAAGCCCATGGATAATGATAACCATCCCAACCTACAAAATCAAAAGGATGAGTTCCATAAACATACGGATAAATTAATCCTTCTTTTTTGATCATAATCTTAAAATCTCCGTGTTCATCATTGGTTTCAAGATTTTGAGGACGTTTAATATCACGCTCACAAAAAGGTGAATGTTCCATTAATTGTCCAAAATGATTGCGATAACGACGAGGTGTTTCAACTGGGCTAAATGATTCTGTAATAAACAATCGGTTATTAGAATCATTAAAATGAAGTTGATAAATAATTCCGCGTGGAATCACTAAATAATCTCCATATTCAAATTCAATTTGTCCATAACCCGTTTTTAAAATTCCAGAACCTTCGTGGATAAAAATTACTTCATCCGCCATCGAATTTTTGTAGAAATAATCAGTCATCGATTCTTGTGGCGCAGCCAATGAAATATGCAAATCATTGTTTACCAAAACTGGCACACGAGATTCTAAATAATCTTTCGTTGGTTTTACTTTGAAACCTTTTAAAGAGGTATGTTTTAAATGTTTTGCGCGAGCAATTTTTGGCTCTACCGAATAAGGTTCGCTAATCGCTTTTACCAAAGTTGGTGGATAACAGTGGTAAACATTGGAATACGTACTCGAAAATCCATGCGTAGAAACTAATTCTTCTGCATATAATTCTCCATTTGGTTTTCGGAATACCGTATGTCGCTTTTGTGGGAATTCTCCCAAATGATGATAAAGTGGCATATCGTATTTTGTTTGTTATTTTGATGAAAAGGGATATAGATGACGAGATTCGTCAACAAATAATCTGCAATATTCTAGTGTGAATATTGAGCAAATACAATTTTGGAAAGTAAAGCAGAAGTTTGCTTATTCATTCCAACAAATAAAGGTTTAATATTTTCTTTAATTGTTTGCATTTCTTTTCTGTGGTTATCTCAAAGATAGAAACATTTTTTGATTGTACAAAATACCTTACTAAAAAATGCTTTACAACAATTATTTTCAATATCTTTAAAAAACTACATATAACCCGTAGTGCATTATTGAACTAGATTAATTTTGAGATTATTTATGTTTCTTTATTGAAATACTGAATGGTTGTTAATACCGTTATTCTAGCTAAAATTCGCTGTTATTTGAAAACGTATTACGTCAAGCGTAGAACGTAGCAAAAACCTATGCTTCTATTGTGGTTAGAAAAGATTATATATTCATTTTGGCTTGATCCAAAGCGAACCAAAAAAATCAAGTCCGTGCCTACAAGTCGGTCAATAACGACTACTCACTAAATGCTTTAGAACATTCGCATAAGAAATGCGAACATAAATCATTGTTAACGCTCACTACGCCGAATTGACGCTCGACTCTTCAGCAATGACGGTTTTAGAACTCGTTGTTATAAATGGAGTTGAATATTGAAAAAGGAATTAAAAAAATCCGACGATTTAGAATCGAAATGCGATTCAACTCTAAATTATTGAAATAAAAAAGTTGGAGTGTTTGAGTGGAGCGAGTTACCAACTTTATGGAAATAATTTAGTAAGTTGAATCATTGAGAGACTACTGTCGGCATCTTTTTTTGTTTCGTTTTTTTGGATGCTCTTCCCCGAAGGGCATATGAATACCAATAATTAAAATAAACAGGAAATGAATAAAAAATGAAAGGAAGAAATGAAAATAAAGAAAAGGAATACCTGAGCCATACCATGGCTCCTCCTTTTAATTTCAAATGTTTTTTTGGATGAGCTTCCCCGAAGGACATATGAATACCTATAATTAAAATAGATATTCAAATGAATAATATTACTTCCTACAGATTTTTTTCTGCGAATCTTACACCAAACTCTTACAATCTGAATTTAGAAGCAGCAAGAACTAATACAATTGGCACAAATACTGCATCAAAATTTATACATTTTAATAGAACTTATAGTACATTGTAAGCTTCCCCAAAATTAGAGTCATTTATAATTATAGTTTATAAATTTATAAAACTATGAAGAACAGTAAATATTCGGAAGTTCAGATTATCAAGATCTTATCTGAACAAAATTTTGGAAAAACGGTCAATGAAATTTGTCGTGATCATGGAATTAGTCAACCTACTTTTTATAATTGGAAGAGTAAATATGGTGGATTGGACGTTCAACACCTCACTAAAATGAAGGAAATGGAGAAAGAACTCTCTCAGTACAAAAAGATTGTAGCAGAACTAACGCTAGAAAATGTTGTGATGAAAGATGTGATTTCAAAAAAGCTTTAACGCCTTCTGAGAAACGAGAACTGGTCACTTATTGCAGCTCACAATACGCAATGAGTACTCGTAAGGCGTGTAAAGTTTTCCTCATTTCCAGTTCGGTTTATTTTTATAAAAAGAAACCCAATAATGAGGATGATAAAATTAGGGAAGAATTAGTTTTGCTTTCAGAGCAGCACTACACATGGGGATTTTGGATGATGTATCACAGGCTGAGAAATCGTGGATTTGGATGGAATCATAAACGAGTTTACAGAATATATACCTCTCTGAAATTAAATCTTAGAAGTAAACGTAAAAAACGTCTTCCAGCAAGAGTAAAAGAGCCTTTATTGCGACCAATTTACCCAAATGTAACTTGGAGTATGGATTTTATGCACGACACCTTAGAGTGTGGTAAAAAAGTAAGAAGTTTGAATATTATAGATGACTTTAATAGAGAAATTTTAACCATTACAATTGACACTAGTTTACCTTCATCAAAGGTCATTTCACAGCTAAAGCAACTTGTAGAATGGCGAGGAAAACCTGATAAAATAAGAGTAGATAATGGACCAGAATTTATTGCAGAAAAATTAAAAATTTGGTGTCTATCAAATCAGATTGTTCTACAATATATTCAACCAGGAAAACCAACACAAAACTCATTAGTAGAAAGATTTAACAGAACTTTTCGAACAGAATTTTTAAACGTTTATCTCTTTGAGAATATCAAACAGATGAAAAATTATGCTGAAATTTGGATGTGGATGTATAATAATGAGCGACCTCATAGTGCGCTACAATACCTTACTCCCAGAGATTTTTTGTTGAAATATGGAAAAATAAATAATGAAAAAAAACAAGATTTTCCTACATTCAAACAAAATTATAATAAAAATAATCAATTATTAAATAAAAACTCTATTTTTGAATGTACCTAACAAAGGGAAGAGTACACTATCAATTGTTTTATTATCATTATAAGAAGGATTAATATCTGATGTAGCTTTAGAATTTTCTATATTTATTACAACTTTAGAAGAAAGTACTTGAAATTTTGCAATAAGAAAAAGTAATCATTTTTTATAGTTTTTTTTTCTATGACATAAAATATTACTTTTCTATAAAAATATACCTATGATAAATAAAGATAAAAATATTAATATCCAAAAATGGATTGATGATTATACATTGGACCTATTAAAAAAAACTAACTATTTAATATCTAGCAAAGAAGATGCAGAAGATTTAGTACAAGATGTTTTTATTTCAGCTTTTGAAAATTATGAAAAATTTCAATGGAATAGCTCTGTAAAAACTTGGTTAATTAGTATTTTGAAAAATAAAATTTCTGATTTTTACAGAAAAAAATATAATAATAAAAATGAGATCACATTAGATTATTTTTTTGATGAAAATGGTAATTGGATTGATAAAAATATATTAAATGATTGGACAGAAAATGAAAATAATATTAGAGAAAACTATTTAGAAAATTGTTTAGAAAAATTACCTAATAAATGGTTAATTCCTATAAAACTATACTATTTAAAACAAAAAAAAACAGAACTTGTTTGTCAGGAAATAGGAATTACATCGACTAATTTATGGAAGATTCTTCAAAGAGCTAGATTACAATTAAGAGAGTGCATTGAATCTAATTTATCTAATTAAAAATTAACTTATGTGGAATAAAATTATTCATTGGGTTATTATGCCTTGTAATGAAATAACATTTGAAATAGAGAAAAAAAATGCAAAAAAAATCTCATTAATTCAAAATTTGAGATTGAATTTACATATTTATAGTTGTAAATGGTGCGCTTCTTACTACAAAAAAGTAAAGCTAATAGATAATCTTTTGAATAAACAAAATTCAAAAGAAAAATTAATTAATGTAGATGATCTAAAATCTAAAATAAAGTCCAAAATAGAAACTCATTGTAAACATGAGTAAATACATTACGAATGTTTATCATCAAAAATTAAAATATATAGATAATTAATATTTTATTTTTAAACTGCTATTTTTAAGACTAAAATATTTATTAAATAATTTCCAAAGTATAGTCTAAAATTAATTTTTATTTTAATTATAATACATCACATATTTAATGAAATTTAAGATAAATTCATAAAACAATAAAAAAACTCAAACCATTTTAAATGATATATTTACAATGGTTTTTTTTGTAAAAATTATAGAAAGATTAATAGCTTTCAAAAAAAAATAGATTTTTTTTGTCAGGTTTTAATTATTTATCCGACTACTATTATAAAAGATCGTATATACAATAAAAATTATTAAAAAATGGAAACAAAAAATTTAGTTCATATTCATAAAGATAATTTGAATATTAATTCACCCTTTATAAATCTTTATAAAATAGGATATTACTTACCTCTATTTGGAACAGTATTACTTTTAGTGTGGATAGGCATATTTAAGTTTACTCCAACAGAAGCTCAAGCTATAAAGCCTCTAGTTGAAAATCACCCATTATCATTTTGGCTTTATAAAATATTTAGTGATCAAACAGTATCTAATATAGTTGGTGTATTTGAATTACTTGTAGCATTATTAGTTGTTTTAACTTTAAAATATCAATCATTAAAAAAATATGCGGGAATAGCTATTCTTATTATTTTCGGAACAACTCTTAGTTATCTTTTTACAACTCCCGGGATTTGGAAATTTGTTGATGGAGTTCCTGTAACAGATTTTTTCATTTTAAAAGATATAGCTTACTTCGGCTTTGGTTTCACTCTTTTAGCTCAATCTTTAAATAAAAAATCATGAAAAAATTATTCATCATAAGCTCATTAATTATTACAGGAATAATACTAACAAGTATAAGTTGTAAAACTCATAAAAATAATTTAGTTAAATCAAATAAACATCAGAAAATGAATAACACATCAGAAAATGAAATATATTTTGCAGGAGGATGTTTTTGGGGAACAGAACATTTTTTTCAACAGGTCAGAGGGGTTACAAATACAGTTGTAGGTTATGCTAATGGAACTATAGAAAAGCCTTCTTATAAAGAAGTGATCACAGGTAAAACTGGTTTTGCTGAAACTGTCAAGGTAACTTATAATCCTGATATAGTTGATCTAGGATTATTAATTGATTTGTATTTTAAGACAATAGATCCTACGAGTCTAGACAAACAAGGAAATGACTTAGGGACACAATATAGAACAGGAATTTATTATACAAACCCAACTGACTCTAAATTAATCGATCAGAAGTTAAAAGATTTAGAAAAAAATTATAATCAAAAAATTGTAGTAGAAAATATGCCT
This sequence comes from Empedobacter sp. UBA7611, assembly GCF_002484365.1. NCBI lineage: Bacteria > Pseudomonadati > Bacteroidota > Flavobacteriia > Flavobacteriales > Weeksellaceae > Empedobacter > Empedobacter sp. UBA7611. The sequence continues at coordinate 3,584 of NZ_DLJR01000046.1, read as the reverse complement.
TTACATAATTTTTATGATGCAGAAAATTATCATCAAGATTATTTAAATAAAAATCCAAAAGGATATTGCCATATATCACCAAGTTTATTTGATGATGCTCGTAAGGCAAATCCTATTCAAGAAAAAGAATATATCAAAGAAAGCCAAAGTGAACTTAAAAAACATTTAACTTCTTTGCAATACGATGTTACACAAAATGGTGCAACAGAAAAACCTTTTTCAAATGAATATAATTCTGAATTTAGAGAAGGAATTTATGTAGACATAACAACTGGTGAACCTCTTTTTGTGTCAACGGATAAATTTGAATCAGGTTGTGGCTGGCCAAGTTTCTCAAAACCAATCAGTAAAAATCTTATTGAAGAAATAAATGATAATTCTTTTGGAATGAAAAGAACTGAAGTAAGAAGTAAAACTGGTAATGCTCATTTAGGTCATGTTTTTGATGATGGCCCAAAAGATAAAGGAGGATTGAGATATTGTATTAATAGTGCATCATTAAAGTTTATATCAAAAGAAGAAATGAAAGCTAAAGGATATGAAAAATATTTATCCTTAATAAAATAAAAACTAATAAAATTCTATTTCTAAATATTATAAAAGGTATTACTTAATGTTTACAGATTGTAATTTTTAATAAAACATTTGTTAATGTTTTACAAAATTATATTTTGTACAATATAATTTTGTAACTTTGTTATGTAATTTAATATTGATGAACTATGAAAGATACGCTAGAACTAGATAATCAATTTTGTTTTCCCATATATGCGCTTTCAAAAAAGATAATCAACATGTACCGTTTATATTTAGATCCACTTGATATTACCTATCCACAGTATTTAGTGCTTATGGTTTTATGGAAAGAACAACAGCAAACAGTAGGGCAATTAGGTGAAAAACTTTTCTTAGACAGCGGTACACTAACACCCTTACTAAAAAGAATGGAGCAAAAAGAAATGGTTGTTAGAAGTAGAAATGTTGAAGATGAGCGCATTGTAGTAATTTCTTTGACCAAAAAAGGAAGTGCTTTGAAAGAGAAAGTCAAAGATATTCCAGAAAAATTGTTAGAATCAATGGCGATATCTGTAGATGAGCTTAAACAATTAAAAAAAATAGCAAATAAAATTTTAAACAAACAACAATGAAAAAATTATATGAAACTCAGGCTACAGCTACGGGAGGTAGAAGCGGACAAGTAAAAAGTGAAAACGGTGTTTTAGATATGCAAGTACGTACTCCAAAAGCATTAGGAGGTGCAAATGATGACTTTTTAAACCCTGAAATGCTATTTGCAGCAGGATATTCTGCCTGTTTTGATAGTGCATTGAATTTGGTGATCAAACAGCAAAAAATAAAAACAGGAGAAACGAGCGTTACAGTAAAAGTAGCTATCGGACAATTAGAAAGCGGAGGTTATGGTCTTGCAGCTGAGATACATGCTAATATACCAGGTGTTTCAATGGAAGAAGCTCAAAATCTTATTAAAACGGCACATAAAGTATGTCCTTATTCTAATGCAACTCGTGGAAATATTGAAGTTATATTAAGTGTTTCTGTAAATTAATACAAATGATATGGAAATTATAGCAAGTATTTTAACCGCAGTTGTTGCAATTGAACATTGTTACATTCTTTGGATGGAAATGTTTGCTTGGGAAACAGCAGGTAAAAAAACATTTAAATCTTTACCAAAAGATTTATTTACTCCTACGAAAGCATTAGCTGCTAATCAAGGTTTATATAACGGTTTTTTGATTGCAGGACTTATTTGGTCTTTTCTTATAGAAAATCATGAATGGAGTTGTAATATTCGTCTATTCTTTTTAGGATGTATTACTGTTGCAGGTATTTTTGGAGGTATAACCTCTGGTAAAAAAATATTTTTTTTACAAGGTATTCCTGCTTTAATTGCTATGTTGTTTGTGTTTTTAACGAAATAATTAAAAAAATGTCATTAATAGAAGATTTAAATTGGAGACATGCAGTAAAAGCATACAATCCATCGCAAAAAGTTAGTCAAGATAAAATTGATAAAATTGTAGAAGCTGCTAGACTAGCACCTACTTCATCTGGATTACAACCTTTTAAAGTATTAGTTGTAGAGAACCAAGATTTAAAAAATCAATTGGTAAAAGGAGCTCTTAATCCTGAATGTATGAGAGATTGTTCACATGTAATTATTTTTGCTGCTTGGGACAACTATACAGCAGAAAGAATTGATAAAGTATATGATTTTACTACAGATGAAAGAGGATTGCCAAGAGGTCGTTTCGGAAGTTATACAGATAAAATAAAAGGTATTTACTTGAATGCATCAGCAGAGGAAAATTTTGCACATACTGCTCGTCAAACTTATATTGCATTAGGGCTTGCATTAGCACAAGCTGCTGAGTTAAAAGTTGATACTACTCCTGTAGAAGGTTTTGATAACGCTATTGTAGATAAAGTTTTAAAATTAGACGAGTTAGGTCTTAAAAGTGTATCTTTAATGTATGTTGGTGTTGCCGATCCTGAATTAGACTGGATTGGATCTATGAAAAAAGTTAGACTACCAAACGAAGAATTTATTGTTGAATTTAAATAATTAAAATTATGAAAATATTATTTGTTGTTACTTCTCATGATGAATTGGGAAATACAGGACATAAAACAGGATTTTGGGTAGAAGAATTTGCTGCTCCTTACTACAAATTTGTAGATGCTGGACACGAAGTTACTATTGCTACACCTAAAGGAGGACAAGCTCCTATAGATCCTAATAGCGAAACAGAAGCTGCACAAACAGAAGCTACAGAGCGTTACAATAAAGACGAAAATGTTCAAGCTTTAATTGCAAATACACATGTATTAGCTAATGAAAAAGCTGAGGATTACGATGCTATTTTCTATCCAGGAGGTCATGGACCACTATGGGATTTAGCAAATGATGTGCATTCTCAACAATTGATTTTAGATTTCTATAATGCTGGTAAGCCAGTTGGTGCTGTTTGTCATGCTCCAGGAGTTTTCAAGAATATTACTTTAAGTAATGGAGAACCTTTTGTAAAAGGAAAAAATGTAACTGGTTTTTCTAATTCTGAAGAAGATGCTGTACAATTAACAGATGTTGTTCCATTCTTAGTTCAGGCTGAATTAGAAAAATTAGGAGGTCATTACTCTAAAACTGAAGACTGGGGAGTGCATGTTGTAGAAGACGGTTTATTAATTACAGGTCAAAATCCTGCATCTTCGGAAAAAGTTGCTGAGAAAATGATTGCTTACTTACAAAGTAATTTATAAAAATTGTTCCTTTAATGTAAATATTGATTTGTATTTGCGTTAGGGATTGTAGAGAAAATCCTTTTCTGATTAGAAAAGATTGCAATGGAAATGTTTTTTTGGATGAGCTTCCCCCTAGGGCATATGAATACCGATAATTAAAATAAATAAGCTATGAATAAAAAAGTGATAGAAAGAATTTTACATTCATTTTTATTCATGAGTTCTTATTGTTTTTAAATGAATTCATATGCCCTTCGGAGAAGTCTTGACACAAAAACATTTGAAATTAAAAATTTGAAATTAAGAATTTGAAATTAAAA